>JBDROD010000107.1:0-10150 GCA_043810415.1 Candidatus Zixiibacteriota bacterium
GGTTGAAAAAGTTTCCCTTATTCTCTTTGCATTTCACTTGACCCCTCGAACCCTCGACTCCTCGAATCCTACTCTTAACTGCCTACCTTCGCGGGCTGTGCAGTAAGAGCTGACGGGGTCATGCCCTTGTGTTTGAAATAGTAGGTTTCGATCAGGGAGAGAATGTTGAACATGGTCCAGTACAAGGTCAATCCGGCGGGGAAATTATAGAAGAAGAAGAAAAACATTATGGGCATGAAATATACCAGCATGGCTTGCTTGGGGTCCTTGATGGTGATCTTCTGCTGCCAGAACATCGTGCCTGCCATGATGATGGGAAGAACGTAATAGGGGTCCTTCTGGGAAAGATCGGTAAGCCAGAAGGCGAAACTCGCCCCCCGCAGCTCGATGGTGCTGCGGAAGACCACAAACAGAGCATAGAATATCGGCATCTGGAAAAGAAGGGGAAGACACCCCCCCAAAGGATTCACCCCCGACGACTTGTAAAGCTTCATGGTCTCCTGATTCAACCGGGCGGGGTCCTTCTTTTTATATCTTTCCTTTAGCTGAGCTATTTTCGGCTGCAGCTCCTGCATCTTCAAAGTTGCTTTCGTGCTCTTATGAGTCAAAGGATGAAATACGATCTTTATCAATATGGTGAAAACTATGATGACCAGCCCGTAATTGGGAATGATTTTATGCAGTTTCACGAAAAGCCACATAATGCCGATGGAAAACGGGCGGATGATCTTCCAGCCCAAATTGACCATCCGGTCCAGATCGACTTTGTAGCTTTTCAGAATCAGATAGTCAATGGGTCCCACGTAGATCAGGTATTTGTCCTTCAAGGTAGCTTTTTCTTCCAGGGGCATCTCCACAAACACGCCGATTTGTTTATGCTCTTCCTGAATTCCACCGGAAGTTGTGAAATATCTCATTCCCGAGGTGGAGAATCCCATTCCCTTCCGGGTTAAAGGCACCATAGCGGCAACGAAATATTTGCTCCGGGTCGCCACCCATTTGGTCTCCCCCGAGGCGGTCTCCTGCAAGGTACCCACCGCTGCTCCCTTGGGCTGATTGAATTTCTTTATCTCGGACATCTCCGTCCCCATCATGGAAAAAGCCGCAAAATAGCCCAGATCCTCGGACCGGTTCTTTTCGGTGGACTTCAAACCTGCAGCCCAGCCCAAAAGATACTCCCTTCCCAAATCGAGCTGCCCCAATCCGGCAACCTCAAACTCCAAATTGAAATCGTATCTTCCGTTATGGAAATCATATCTTTTGATGATCTGAATCCCGGATTGGGTAGTAAACAGGAAGTTTATTTCTCCGGTGGAAGCCGGTTTATCCAAAACCAGCTGGTCTTTATCCGTCTGAAAGTTGAACGACTCCAGGCTGATGTTGCTGTCGGGAAAGACTAAGTTCAGGGGGAGCGACGCAGCATCGGAGGGGATGAGCTGGATATGGTTCTTGTCCTGGTCGGTATACTTTTTCAGAATAAAGCTTTTTAAAACCGCCCCTTTGGTGGAAACTCGGCGGAATAAAGATCGGTCTCAACCTTTACGGTCTTTTCTTCCGATAAAGTGTCGACGGGAATCAAGCTGGAAGTTTTGGAGGCGACTTCAGCCGGAGAAATCTCCTTTAGCTCCTGCTCCGGTGGGGTAAGCTTACCTGTGGTATCGACTTCGGATACGGCAGGAGGGGGAGTTACTGGGGCTTTCTTTCCTCCGGTTATCCATTCCATGTAAACCGGATAGAAGATTATGATCAATCCGATTACCACCAAACCGATTATGGTTCTCTTTTCCATTAAATCTCCGCTGGCATGTATCGCATGGTATATATCTCCGGTTTATACAACAAAAGAAAAGCGTGCTTTGTCAAAACTAATCATCTAACCTATGGAACCGGGTCGAATCCTCCGGGGTTGAATGGATGACACCGGCACAATCTTCTGATCGAAAGCCATCCACCCTTTATCACTCCAAATTTACCGAAAGCTTCAACCGCATACTCCGAGCAGGAGGGATGGAATCGGCAGGATGGCGGGAAAACAAACCGCAAAGTATACTGATATATCCGGATTAAAAAAATAAAGCAATGTTTAATCCCTTGTTCCATATTGAACCCCAACGAGCCATGAGAATTCTCTTCCGTTTTCCGGGCTCTCCTTTATCTTTTGGCTAGGTACTTTCGTATTGCAACACTTTCAATTGATCCGGACTGATCCTGGTACTTAATTGGAGTATCTCAATGCCCACGACTTTGCCTTCCTGGTTGAAATCCAATACTATTCCCGGCTCGACCTCCTCGGATTCGACCACGGAAGATTCATCCAAGCGAAAATACAAAGCATCGTTCTCTTTGTCGACTCTAAGCCTCATTTCACCCATTCCTTACGAATATTTCTTTCCTTCAACATCTTTCCAGCATGCTTCGAGAATTCAAGATGCATCTATCAACCTCTCCAACTCCTCTTTCAACTTCTCAAGGTCCATCTCTTCCGGTGCAGATTTATACAAAACTATGACGTTCTCGTTTTTTCCGAATCTCTCTTTGTTCTTTCTCAATATCTCTTTTATCACCCTTTTGATCTTATTCCGCCGAGCTGCCGTTTTTATCCCCCTTCCCACTTTTATCCCGAATTTCGGTCCCTCCTCATCCATCCGTTTATTCCGGAAAATAATCAAGCCCTCCCCTCTTTTTTTGCTCCCCTGCAAGAAGGTTTGCCGGAACTCGTATTCCCTTTTGATTCTTACGCTTTTGGGATATCCTTCCTTTTTCACCTGGGGGGATCTCTTCATCGAGGGATTACAGGTCAGCCAGAAACCGTCAGCCGGGCTCTCTTTTTGGCCCGACGCCGGTTCAAGGTCTTCCTTCCCCCCTTGGTGGACATGCGCTTCCGGAAACCATGATCCCGGACCCGTTTGATATTTGAGGGTTGAAACGTCCTCTTCATCCTTACTCCTTTCTTATTGATCCATATCTCTATATCACGATCAAAACACAATATAAGTTTCTGCAGTGCAGCCGTCAAGGAAAAAAGACTTGCTAAAAAACAGAGAGAATATATCTTCTGAAAGAAATGTTTCTCTATACTTTTAAAATTTAAGAATTAACTGATCATAACATACCCAATTGAACGAATCTTTATTTCTAATCATTTAAAGAGAAAAGGAATAGAGAAACGGTTCGGATGATTCTCGTACGACAATTGATGGATCCGAAAAACCAAACCAAGTTTGTAGAAGGCTTATCTAATGAAACCAATATGCTCAACTTAGAAGTTTTTTGCAGTCACCCGAGAAAAAAGCTTGACAAGGAAAACCGGGTGGGTTATTATGCAAGATGTCAACGCATAAGTGATTATCTGTTAATAAGATGTGGATAATCTGTGCAGTTTTTCGCAAGTCTATACGAATAAGAAACTAAGAATGTTCCGAATTACTCTATTTATTGTGGATAACTTCCCCGCCACCGCTACAAAAACAAGATTATACCATTTTAACACATCAACTTAAAAGATTTCAACAAATGTGGAATTCATGTTGTTTATTGTCCGCAGTTTAAATTTGATACGAAAACAAATTAATTCATTATATTTAAAAGAAGAATCCCTTTTGTAAGCAAAGAGAGTTCATATGGAAATGGATAATGTCAGGGTCTGGGATGAGTGTTTATCCCTTCTAAGAAAAAGAATACGACAGCAGAGTTTTTGTACCTGGTTGAAAGCCACCCGGGGACTTCCCTCTCCGGAAGGTTCCATCCGGGTCGCCGTTCCCAATAAATTTGTGGCAGACTGGTTGGAGGAGCATTACCTAAGCCTGATCCGGGAGAGCATTAAAGAAGCTGCCGGGCGGGAATTGATTTTGGCCTTTCACGTTTCCCGCGATTCGCGAAATTACCATCCTCAGATGAGCATGAACTTCGAGCCGCCTACCCCCAGAAAAC
This sequence comes from Candidatus Zixiibacteriota bacterium, assembly GCA_043810415.1. Lineage (GTDB taxonomy): Bacteria > Zixibacteria > MSB-5A5 > MSB-5A5 > SM1-73 > CAIVRH01. The sequence goes on from JBDROD010000107.1 coordinate 3,931, forward strand.
CTTCGGCTCAAACCGCATCCGAGAGAGGGCTTAATCCCAAATACACCTTCGATGCATTCGTGGTTGGAGAAAGCAATCAGTTTGCCCATGCCGCCGCCATGGCGGTGGCGGAAGCTCCCGGAAAAACCAAATACAATCCCCTTTATATCTACGGAGGGGTGGGGCTGGGCAAGACCCACCTGGTTCAGGCCATCGGACATTACGTTCTGGATGCCTACGAAACCATTAACGTTTTGTACGTCACCTCGGAGAAATTCACCAACGATTTCATCAACTCCATCACCTCCAATACCACCCAGGAGTTCGTCAATCTCTATCGCAACGTCGACATCCTGCTTTTGGACGACATCCAGTTCTTCGCCGGCAAGGAAAGCACCCAGGTCCAGTTCTTTCACACCTTCAACGTCCTTTACCAAAACGGTAAGCAGATCGTTTTGGCTTCCGACCGGCCCCCCCGGGAGATAAAAGGAATCGAGGAGCGGCTGCTTTCCCGTTTCCAGCAGGGACTGGTGACCGACATCCAGCCTCCGGACCTGGAAACCCGGATTGCCATTCTAAACAAAAAAGCGGAATCGGACAGCATCCCCCTTCCCATTGAGGTGGCAACCTTCATTGCCGACAACGTCACCTCCAACATCCGAGAGCTGGAGGGATCGCTGATCCGTCTGTTGGCTTACGCCTCACTGAATACAAAGGACATCACCGTCGATCTGGCCAAGGAGGTACTGAAAGATACCATCCGAAATGGAACCAAAGAGGTTACCATAGAACACATTCAAAAAAAGGTGGCGTCAAGCTATAACCTGTCATCGGAAAGTCTGTGTTCTAAAAGAAAAACCCAGGAGGTGGCACTGGCTCGTCAAGTAGCTATGTATTTAACCCGAAGTCTGACCAACGCCTCCCTTAAATCCATCGGTCTGCATTTTGGAGGAAGAGACCATTCCACGGTTATCCATGCCTGTACCCAGGTGGCGGAAAATCTGAAAGGGGATCACAATTTTAAATTAAAAGTAGACAGTATCATCAACTCTCTTTATGTTTAAATGGTGTGGAAATTCCTGGGTGGGATGGTGGAAAGAATATAAATAAAACCACCTTAAGAAAATATCAACTTTTATCAGCAGATTAACCCACAAACCCAAAAACTTATTTTATGAGATAAACGTCATCCAATCAACCAATAACAAAACCACTATTATTTTTATTAACATTTCAACACCATTATTATTATAATAGAATTAATGATATATTTAAACTAATAAGATAATTAATTTGTTGAGAAAATAATTAAGTGGAGGAAAAGATGAAATTCACCATCCCCAAAAGTAAGATCTATTCGTGCGTTCAAACGGCGATGAATGCCGTTCCCACCCGCACCACCCTCCCGATTTTAGCCAATCTTCTGTTGGATGTAACGGATTCCAAGCTTAAGATTGCTGCCACGGATCTGGACGTTTCGGTGATAACCACCACCCCGGTCACCTGTACCAAAAAGGAGGCGATCACCATCCCGGCCAAAACCTTTTACGATATCCTCCGGGAGCTTCCGGAATCCGATGTGGAGATTCATGTTACGGAAAATAAGATCGAGATCAAGGCAGATCGGGGGAATTATAAATTGTCCGGAATTCCCGCAGAGGAATATCCCAAGCTGCCCGCGATCAATCTGGCCAAGGAGATAAAAGTGCCGGGTGGCGATCTGGTGAAAATGATCAGAAAGACCATCTATGCCGTCTCCACCGACGAGACCAGGCCCGCCTTAAACGGTGTCTTGTGGCAAACCTCTGGCAGCAACATGCAGATGGTGGCAACGGATGGTCATCGTTTATCCAAGATGTCTTTGAAGAATACCAAACTCAAAGGACTGCACGAAGACGTGATCGTCCCCCCCAAAATTCTCAATCTGTTGATGAAGTTATCAGAGGAAGAGGATAAGCAGTTGGGCGTTATCTTTGGGGAGAACAGCTTGATTTTCAATTTGGGAGAAACCATATTGACCTCCCGATTGATCGAAGGTCCCTATCCCAATTTCGATCAGGTGATTCCCAAAGAGAACGATAAAAAGATGGTGGTGAACAAGGAAATACTTACCGGTGCGGTACGCAGGATGTCTATTTTGGCCAATACGTTGACCCACCAGGTGAAGTTCTCCTTAAAGAAAGATAATTTGGAGCTCTCCTCCATCAATTACGATCTGGGGGGTGAGGCCAAAGAGACGGTTCCCTGCAGTTATGCAGGCGAGCCTCTGGATATCGGATATAACTCCAGCTATATGCTGGACATACTTAAGCAGCTGGAGGGGGATGAGGTGGTCTTTGAGTTGGGAACCGAGGTTTCGGCTGGAAAGATATATTCTCCGGATAAAAAAGAAGGGGAGGATTACCTCTGTCTTTTGATGCCATTGCGTCTGGCAGAGTGAGTAAGATTGTTTCTCGGGTGGCCAGAATTACTCTAAAAAGCAGGGGAGATTGCAATTCCAATAAATTGTGGATCTCCCCTGTCGCTTTATTAAAGAGTGGATAGTCTATACCATCGTACAAAGATCTGTCTGGTGTGTTGAAAAAAATCGTTTTTTGGAGGAAAAACTCTATAGGGACTGGGTTTGTCCTTCAGGATGAATCCTTAGTTCTTGCTGATTTTTCAAAAATCCCTCTCACCTCTGCCTGATTGAGTTTTTCTTAAGATCACACTAAAATTTCTTGGCAAAATGATAGTTAATTAGTATATTATCCTCATGCTGAAAAGAGCCAGCCAGCCGGAGAGAATAGATCAGGTTTTGAAACGGACCCTCAAGGATTTGAAAATTGAGAGGCGGATCAAGGAGGAGACGGTTATCTTAAACTGGAACAGGGTGGTGGGGGAGCGGATAGCCAGGGAGAGCATTCCCTTGAAAGCAAAAGATGCCATCCTCTTTGTGAAAGTGGAGAATGCCTCGTGGCGGAACGAACTGGTATTCTTGAAGGGTAATATCATCCGGGAACTCAACCAATCGGTGGGGGAAAACGTAATAAAAGAGATAGTCTTTACCAATTAAAGAAATTCAAACAACAGATTAATTCCCAAACTAATAACCAGAGCAAGAAGGACAATCTACGTTTTAAGCTGGTGAAAATGCTAAATATATAGTTCACCAAGAGGAGAAAAATACTTTATATGGACACATCCGAAGAGAAAGAAAAAACGATAAAGACTTTGGGCCAAAGCTACGATGCCGCCACCATCACGGTGCTTAAAGGCTTGGATGCGGTGCGGCGCAGGCCCGCCATGTACATCGGCGATACCAGCACCAAAGGACTGCACCATCTGGTGTATGAGGTAGTGGATAACAGCATCGACGAAGCCATGGCCGGATTCTGCAGCGTCATCAAGGTGGTGATCAATAAGGATTACAGCGTGATGGTGGAGGATAACGGGAGGGGAATTCCGGTGGACATGCATCCCACCCAGAAGAAGCCGGCGCTGGAGGTGGTTATGACCATGCTGCACGCCGGCGGTAAATTCGATCACCAGACCTACAAAGTCTCCGGCGGACTGCACGGGGTGGGGGTGTCGGTGGTGAACGCACTCTCCGAATGGTGCGAGGTAGAGGTGATCCGGGACGGGAAAAAGTACATGCAGCGGTATGAGTTCGGAAATACCGTGACCCCCCTCAAGGAAATCGGGAAAGGGAGGCACAGCGGGACCAAAACCACTTTCCTGGCAGACAAGCAGATCTTCAAGAAGATCGATTACAACTTCGATGTCCTCTCCGGCAGGATGAGGGAGCTGGTTTTCCTAAACAGCGGATTGACCATTGAGATCGACGATCTGCGCACCGGAAAGTCCAATTCCTTCAAATTCAAGGGAGGGCTGCTCTCCTTTGTCGAGTACATCAACGAGAACAAACAGGTGATTCATCCGCGTCCCATCTATCTGCACAACACCCGGGAGGGGGTCGACGTGGAGATGGCCATACAATACAACGACTCTTACGTGGAAGACATCTACTCCTATGTGAACAACATCAACACCATCGAGGGGGGAACCCATCTGGTGGGATTCAAAACCGGCTTAACTCGGACCATAAATTCCTATGCCCAGAAGAGCAACCTGTTGAAAAATGGTGACTCTACGCTGGAGGGAGAGGACGTCCGGGAGGGACTGGCTGTTGTCATCTCGGTGAAGATCCCCGATCCTCAGTTCGAGGGGCAGACCAAGACCAAACTGGGAAACAGCGAGGTCAAGGGGATCGTGGAGTCGGTTCTGGGTGAAAGCCTTTCGGAATATTTCGAGGAGAACCCGTCGGTCGCCAAGAAGATCGTGGAAAAAGCGGTATCCGCAGCCAGCGCCAGGGAGGCGGCCAGAAAGGCGCGGGAGCTGACCCGAAGGAAAAGCGCTTTGGAGTCGTCTGCTCTCCCCGGAAAACTGGCGGATTGTTCCTTAGATGATCCCGCTCTATGCGAGATCTACATCGTTGAGGGGGATTCCGCCGGCGGATCGGCCAAGCAGGGGCGTGACCGGAGGTTTCAGGCCATACTACCTCTGAAAGGGAAGATACTAAACGTGGAGAAGGCGCGCATGGACAAGGTTCTCTCCAACGAGGAGATCCGCACCATGATCACCGCCCTGGGGACCAACATCAAGGACGAGTTCGATATCACCAAAGCCCGTTACAACAAGGTGATCATCATGACCGATGCGGATGTGGACGGATCTCATATCCGCACCCTGATCTTGACCTTCCTTTACCGCCACATGAAAGAGCTTGTCGAAAGAGGATACGTTTATATCGCCCAACCCCCGTTGTATCGGGTCAAAAAAGGCGACACCGAGCTTTATGCCTATTCGGACGACGAGCGGGATCGGCACATGGAAAGACTGGGCAAGGTTGGAGTGTCGATTCAGCGATATAAAGGTTTGGGGGAAATGAACCCGGAGCAGCTGTGGAAGACCACCATGGACCCGGAGACCAGAACGTTGCTTCAGGTCACATTGGAGGACGGGGCGGAGGCTGATCATATCTTCAGCATCCTGATGGGGGATCAGGTGGAGCCCAGACGGAAGTTCATCGAGGAAAATGCGAAATATGTGAGGAATCTGGATGTGTGATCAGGAATGCAGACATTTGATTCATGGTTCAACTTTGCTCTGTGCCATCTGCTTATCAAAGGATTGAAGGATCAAATACGTTCGCTACAGATCTGAACTTCAACAAATATCCAAGAGCATAATTCTGACAAATTAAAATAAAAGGAGAAAAAAGCGACATGGAGATAGCTTTTACCACCCAGGTTTGGAAGGAAGGGGAAATATATATCTCCTATGCCAAGGAGTTGGAGGTTTGCAGTTGCGGTAAAACGGCTAAGGAAGCCAAGCAGAATTTAATCGAGGCGGTGGAGTGCTTTTTGGAAACCGCCGAGGAGATGGGCACTTTGGATCAGCTTCTGGAGGAAGCCGGTTTTTTGAGAGGTAAAAGAATGTGGAAAGCACCCCGGATCATTTCCACCGAAAGAACAAGTATCGCCATCCCCAATAAATAGATGTCCAAAATCAATCCGATTTCATATAAAATATTATGCAAGGTTTTTGAATTGGAGGGTTTCAAGTTACTCAGAGAAAAAGGGGATCATTTAATCTACGTTAAACCAGGTGTATCCAGACCGCTGGTTATTCCCAAGCATGAGAACCTCCCCTTGTTTATCATAAAGGACAATCTTAAAGTGGCAAGGATCTCCAGAGAAAGATATTTTGAGCTGTTAGAGAAGATTTGAAACAAAACAAAGCGGGTGATTAGAAATGATGTATAGATAGTCACTCGCCTTTTTTCTGTCTTTTAATTAATAACTCGACAGATCTAAGAACCGAATTAACGGGGAGGCACCTCTCGGTGGTGAAGGTGGTATAACCGTCGGATATTTGATATTCGAAAGGATAGAAGGTAGCTTGTTGGGTAAGGGTGTCGCCAAGAACAGTCCATTGAAAGATCTGCGCCACTATCTTAGCGGAGTCAAATTCGACCACCGGAGCCCGGACTGAGAGTATGGATTCATTCCCACCTTCGAACCTATATTCGCACGGTACCGATTCCCAACCGCTCTGCACAGGCTGCATGACTTTTCGGGAACAGCCATACAGGATAAACATTACAAAGAACAAAGGCAGATATTTTATTATTAACTTCATATAATCATTATAAACAGTTTTGATTTCTAGGCAAGGTGTTTTTGAACGATAAGTGATT
>JBDROD010000108.1:0-4979 GCA_043810415.1 Candidatus Zixiibacteriota bacterium
AAAACGCCAAGCTTTATGAAAATCTCTTGTCCATGAAGATCTACAATGAGAACGTGGTTAACAAGACTCCGGTGGGTATCGTGGTGGTGGACAATAATCTGAAAATCACCACCGCCAACCGCGCCTTCCAGGAAATAATCAAAAAGACCGGCTGGAGTGAAGACCTCCACCGCCCTTTAAGGGACCTTTTCCTCCTAGATCTCTTCCCCCCGGAGGAAAAAGCCCGATGGAAAAAGATTTGCTATCAGGTGCTATATACCGGAGAACCTTTCGAGGAAGCCAAATCCTACCACAAATTTCAGTCAGAGGAAATTGCCCTGGCTTTGAAGGTAAGCCCCCTCAACAGTCATGATAACCGCATACTGGGGTTGATCCTGGTAATCGAGGATATCACCGAAAAGGTCATCGCCGAAAAATACTTGATCTATTCCCAGAATCTGGTAGCAAAAGGGGAAATGGCAGCTTATATCGGACATGAGCTGAATAACTACCTTACCATCATCATGAACAATGCCGAACTCCTCTCCATGAACTTGAAGAAGGGTGACTTGGTCAAACTGGAAAGAAACGCCAAAGCCATTCAGGAGAATGTCGATAGGATGAAACGGTTTACCGAGGGGATGGTGGATTTCTCCAAGCTGGAAACCAAGATAACCGAATATGATTTGCGTATTCTGATCGAGGATTTGATCTTCTCCCTAAAACCGCAGGAGACGTTTTCCAAAATAAGATTCCAGACCAGCTTTGATCCCGCTCTCCCTCCCCTGTCCATGGATGTCGGCCAGATCCAGCAGGTACTTCTCAACCTGTTTAACAATGCCGCCGAAGCCATATACTCGCAAAAGACCTCTCCGGGTACCCTCAGCATCACTACCACTTATGCCAAAAGAGAGGAGATGGCTGAGATAAAAGTCTCCGATACCGGTTCCGGCATACCGCCCGAGCTGCTGTCCCGGATATTTGAGCCCCATTTCACCACCAAGCAGAGTGGTCATGGCTTTGGCCTGGTCATCTCCGAAAAGATCATCAAAAACCATAAAGGGGTAATCAACGTGGAGAGCTCCCCTTCTGGAACCACGTTCACCATTACCCTTCCGGTGGAAAGAGAACAGCAGATCTAAGTGCAATGAACATTAAGGCCGTTTATTCTATATGAAGTTTTAAAATTAAGTCAGGCGAATCATTGAAGATTTCCACATAAAGCATATCCTCCTTTTTTAAGTAAAATGCCCAGACAGGAAAACCCGATGATATTCTCCCATCGCTATCAAATCCTGCAGGATCTGGGGGAAGGTGGTATTGGTATAGTATACCGATCCCTGGACCGATGGACCGGTAAAGACATCGCCCTCAAAGTTCTTGCTGCCGATTTGGTAAATCCTTCCTTATTGGAGAGTTTTAAAAGGGAGTTTTTAATGTTGAGTCAGCTGAAACATCCGGGGGTGACCGAGGTTTTTGATTTTGGATATTCAAACCCCACCGGCGTGATCGGAACTCCTCTCCCCTATTTCACCATGGAATTCGTCGACGGAAAAAGTTTGTCAGAAAGTTTTCCCGGTCTTCACAATTCTTTCGAATCTTCGGGCGAGATGGAGATATTTCATCATTTAGTCTCGCAGATGTGCGATATCCTGGAGTTCATTCATCTGCGGGGACTGGTGCACTGTGATCTGAAACCGGACAACATAAAAATCACCGGCCACATATTTAAGCCCAAAATACTGGACTTCGGTTTGGCGGAAAAAGCCGGATCAAGAAGAATAAAGGAGACCAAAGGAACTCTCCCCTACATGGCTCCGGAGATGTTCAAAGAAGAACCGCTGGACGCCAGAACCGACCTCTACTCCCTTGGGGTGATTTTGTATGAGCTGGTCACTTCGAAGCTTCCTTTTTCCTCGGATGATCCGGTCAAGATTGTCTCGGCCCACCTGCAGCAGAAACCGGTATCCCCCTTGGAGATCAATCCTCACATTCCTCTCTTCCTAAATGAATTGATTCTTCGGCTGCTGGAGAAATCCCCGGCCGAGCGTCCCAAAGATGCTCACCAGGTGAAGAAACTGTTGGAACAAGGATTCTCCATCCACCATAAAGAAGAAAGAAAGACGGAACATCCTTATGTCCAAAGCCTCATCGGTCATATTTATAGTGGTTCCATGGTAGGAAGGGAGACAGAATCCCGCCGATTGGAGGAGCATCTCAAAAGGGCAACTTCCTCCGAGGGAGGTTTTGTTCTCGTTTCCGGAGAACAAGGAATTGGAAAATCCCTGCTTCTTCAACAGCTAAAGGTCACCTGCCAGCTTCAAGGGATCACAGTAGTCGACACGAACTGTCGGCAGGACCAAACTATTGCCTATCAACCTATAATAGATATTTGCCGCAAACTCCTATTATGTGTTGAAAACCAGTGTTCGCCTCCAATCATCCAAAACCTAAAAGACATTCTCCATCGCTTCAGGGAAGGATGCCGACTGGATGAAGACAGAGCTAAGGATAACATTATCTCCGGTATAACCGAATCCCTGAATGCTCTTCACAAAGACATCCACGACACTCTTGTGGAGATCACCGCTGCCCTTCCCCTGGTGATAATACTCGATGATCTTCAATGGGTTGATACATCCACCCTACGATTTTTGGAATTCTGCCAATCCCAGAATGAGTGGGGTAAGATTATTTGGTGCCTGGCTTTCCGAGAGGTAACATTAAAAACAGATCCCCTCCTCCAAACTTTTCTAACTCCTGGCTTCGAGGAAAAGAAGATAGACTTAATAAAGCTCTCCCGATTTGATTTGGATGGTATCCGGAATTTGATTCTATCTAAATTCCTCAGAAATAAGTTCCCGGTGGAATTCTTCTCGTTCGTTCATGAAAGGACCGCCGGCAATCCCCATTTCGTGGTAGAGGTTTTGAAGTACCTGTTGGAGAAAAATGCCGTTTTACTGGAAGATTCTCATTGGATGGTGGATTTGAATGGGTTGAAGAAAATTACCATTCCGGGTTCAATTGAGTCGGTTCTAACTAAAAATCTAAAGCGATATGATGACCAGATCTTGGATTTCCTGGGGGTAGCGGCGGTAATTGGCAAAAGATTTTCCCTTAATCTAATAGGGGAATTGAATCCATCCGATCGCAAAAAGGCATCAGAGATATTAACCATGTTGACCGACCATCAATTGCTAATCCAGAAAGATGATCCGGTCAAAGGGGAAAAGTACTATGAGTTTGCTAATCAGAATTTACAGACTATTCTGTATCGGAGGCTAAAAAAGAGTGAACGGATACTTTGTCACAAAATGATAGGGGATCTGTTAGAGAGAAGATTAGCGGATGAAGGGGATGAATTAGTTTTCGAGTTAGCTTATCATTACTCTGAAGCGGAGGAGAACCTAAAAGCTTATCGATATGCCCTCCTCTCTGCAGAGAAAATGGAGCAACGTTATGCCAACCAAGAGGCACTGAGATACCTGGATAAAGCCTTAAAGCTCGCTGTAAGAATTCCGGATGAGCAGATAGCCAGGGAAAAACGGGTACAAGCTTTGCTCCAGAAAGGAGACTTCTGTAAAAAAGTGGGTGAGCTCAACCAGGCAGAAAAAGATTACCGGACTGTCTTGAGGCTGGTCCAAACCTCTTCAGATCTGAAGATGCAAGTCAAGGTTTATAATAGTCTGGCTGAGACCTATCGGCTGAAACATGACTACCAAAAAGGAATTTCGACTCTGAAAAAAGCCATGCAGATCCACCAGAGAGTGGATGAACCGGTAGAACGTGCCAACACTCTGAGTTATTTGGGACTGCTTTACTGGACGGACAGTCAATATCAGAATGCTTTGGATTCTTTCCATAAGGCACTTGAAATAGACCAAAAACAGGAGAGTAAATCATATCGGGCTTCTACTCTCAACAACATGGGATTGGTTTATTGGTCATTACACCAATATCCTGAAGCTTTGAAATACTTCAAGGATGCGTTATCCGTCTATAATGATTTGGGCAACCAGGAGTGGATTGCGAGAACCCATAATAACATAGGAGCCACATTTCTATTCCTCGGTGAATTTCCTCAAGCCTTAGCTCATCTCTTGAGATCCTTAGAGCTTAATGAAAAGGCAACCAACCAGAAAGAGGCAGCATATAATTTGGAGAACATAGGTGAGGTTCACCGCAAGATGGGGGATTATATAAATGCTTTTAAATATTGGGAGAGGGAATTGAATTTAGCTTTAGAAATAAATTTCACCCAGCGAGTAGGATATATTTATATAAACTCAGGAATTTCTTATTTCGACCTTGGTAATTATAAAAAAGCATTCGAATACTTCCAGCAAGCTAAAGACACCGCAGAGAGGATAGAGGATAAGGAATTGCGGATTTTGGTTCTCATAAGCTTGAGCAGATTCTTCTCAGTGCTTAATAGCGATCAGAAATCGCATCAGCTTTTGGAAGAAGCTATTCAAATAATAGATACAATAAATGACGAGAGATCCCTAATCAATGTTTATCAGATCAAAAGCCGACTTGCCAGTAAAAACGGACAGTTTGAAGAGGCTTTAAAGCTTTTAAATGAAGCCAGCGCTTTGGCAAATAAGTTAAATGCAAAAGAGGAAACTTTTTCTATCAATTTGGAATTAAGCGCGTTTTACCTGGAGAGTGGAGAGACAGAAAAGGCAAAAGAATTTCTCGGAATTGCCAAGATTTCCGGTTTGGAACGATATATATTATTCCAGCCTACCTATTATTTTATTTCCGGTAAACTGGAATGTTCGGGTGGAAATTTTGAATCTGCTCAGAAGGATTTTGAGAATGCATTGCATCTGGCAGAAAAACTTAACCATTTAGAGATCATGTGGCGGATTCATCATCAATTAGGCAAACTATATCTCTCCATCCATGACGCTGAAAAAGCATATCGAGAATTGGAAAATGGTGGGCGGATTTTGAAAAAGATCATGGAAAACATTGAAGATAAAGAATTGAAGCAA
>JBDROD010000109.1:0-6911 GCA_043810415.1 Candidatus Zixiibacteriota bacterium
TTAGGCATTGAAACTTCGTGTGACGAAACCGCAGCCAGCGTGGTCCGGGATGGAAAGGAGATCCTATCCAACCTGGTTTATTCTCAGATGGTGCATAACCGATACGGAGGGGTGGTGCCGGAGCTGGCGTCACGCGAACACATCCGTACCATTGTTCCCCTAGTTAGATCCGCTTTGGATGAAGCCAAAGTTACGCTGGATGATATCGAGGGTGTAGCTGTTACCTGTGGTCCCGGTTTGGTAGGCTCTCTTTTGATCGGATTGTCTTTTGCCAAAGCCGTATCCTTCTCCCGTGCCATCCCGTTGGCTGGGATAAACCATGTCGAAGGTCATATCTTCGCTAACTTTCTGGAGCATCCGGATCTCACCCCCCCTTTCGTGTGCCTGGTCGTCTCGGGCGGGCATTCCAGCTTGGTTTATGTAGCCGGTAAGGGTCAATACCAACTTTTGGGACAAACCCGGGACGATGCAGCCGGAGAAGCGTTCGACAAAGTGGCCAAGGTCCTGAATTTGGGATATCCGGGCGGGCCGGCAATAGACCGGGTTTCGCGTGAGGGTAAATCCGATTTTTTCAAATTCCCCCGAGCCCGTCTGGAGGAGGAGAGTTTCGATTTCTCCTTCAGCGGTCTTAAGACCTCGGTGGCAATCTTTGTGTCCCGGCTGCCGGAGGGTAAATTGGATGAGCAGAGGATCGATATCGCAGCCAGCTTTCAGGAGGCGGTGGTAGACGTTCTGGTGGAAAAAGGGATCCGGGCATGCCTGAAAAAGAAAACCGACAAGATTGCTCTGGCCGGGGGGGTTGCCAGAAACAGCCGCTTAAGGGAGAAATTGCATAAGGAAGCGGAAAAAAATCACCTGCAGGTTTTCCATCCTTCCCCCATCCTGTGCACGGACAATGCCGCCATGATCGCTGCTGCCGGTGATTTTCATCTATCCTCAGGCAAAAGAGCCGATCTAACCCTCAATGCCGTTCCCTACCTGCCACTCTCCTCAAACTGACTGTCCCTCTTGTCCATATACTCACCAGCATTCGGTTACACTTCTGCACCTTATCCCAGGAGCCTCAGGGTGATTCCAGTGTAAAAAGCTTGACAGAAACCTCGTTTGCATTATTATCATAGTATGGGTAAAAACGGAAAAGTGCTTGTACTCTTTCTCATTGTCTGCAGCGCCCTTATGGTATTAAGCGGAAAGCTCTGGGCATATCCAGGGAAGGAAGATGAATCTCGAACCGGGCATTCTGCATTCTCCGATTCGATTCGTCCGGTGGATTACGAGGGATCGGAAAACTTAAAATGTTCGAATTTCCTTTCGTCTTCTAAACTAACTCGTCAAAACAAGGTTTTTCCATCATGCCCGATGATTGAACGTTCCGGTTCTCTTTTTGAAACGAAATTTAATCTTCTTTCGAATCCCTGTTTCCGTATTACAGAGCCCGCTTTTTTCCCGAGAAGTCTGAAATTCTCCTACGGTTTAAATCGAAGGAGGATCGACTACAAAAGAGCCGTCATCATGGCAGCCGGGAGTGCTGCATACATCTACTTCGGATTGCATCATGCCATGGACAGCTGGGGGAAATCCAACGGAAAATTCCGCGTCAAGGACGACTGGACCGGCGATCACCTGGCTCAGAGCGACGAGTTAAGCCATTTCACCTGGGGATACAAGATGACCCAGTTCTGTTTCTGGAAGTACGATTGGATCGGCTTCTCTCCCCAGACCAGCCAGCTTGTATCCATGATCGAGTCCGCTCTGATTCTAACCATCGTGGAGTTCCCGGTGGATGCTTACAATCCCAAACAGGGTCTGGGGGTATCCGATTTGATATTCGATTATTTAGGGGTGGGGTTCGCTTTCGCCAGAAAGAACCAAAGCTCTCTTCAGGATTTTGACGTCAAGATAAGCTGGAAGAGAAACCTCTTCGTCACCAATCATCCGGCTTTTTCCCAAACCTTCGGGGAGTTCGACAATTTCATCTTCTGGCTCACTTACCGTCCCCATTTGTTTGTCCCCCGGAGGTTTCTCTGCATCGGTTTGGGATACAGTGTAACCCATCAGGGGATCGAACCCCAAAGAGAGTTCTACTGCGGGGTGGGACTTTCCGTGTCCGATTTCTTCGGTTTGCTGGGTAAGAGGTTCAGATCGTATACCCAATTTCTGGATCTGTTTTATCCCAATTTTAAACTAAAGTTGTAAATCCCGCCGTGGCATAACTCTTCCGAATTTTCATCTCCAGATATAAAGACTCAAGAATATTATGATGTTCCTGATTGGATTAATCTATCCAGACGGATATTCCATACTGCACCCGTATCATTCCGGCAATTGCTCAAAAGAAGAGCAGTCGAAAATTCAACCAGCGGACGCTTTCAGCCGATACAAAATTCGTGTAGGTGGTTGTGAATCTTGGTGAACAAGCCGGTGATAAGGCTTGTACTCCAATGCTTACCGTCATTTCTCTTTAAAATATCAGTGTTTGAATAAGGGGGCAGATGAGCAGCAGATCTGGTCATAACGGGTGCTCCACCCTTCGATCCAAGGCTACCCCGGATGAGGAGACTCTTCCCGAAACTGCGAAACGCAAAAGCGGCAAAGCTGATAAGCCATACCCTAAGCCAGCAGAGAGAGACTCCGATCCGGATAGTGCCGCTTCTAGCTTCTCCCCGGAGGTGGCAAATTCGAAGAACCAGAAGAGATACACACCTTCCGGCGAATGCATCACTTCCCCGGAAGAGGTGAAGACCTCCAGCGCTGGAGCCCCACCTCATCTTCTGGTGGTCGACGACGAGCAATATATCTGCGAGGTCATCCAGGAGATGCTTTCCGCTGAAAAATACCAGATTCAAACCGCATCTGATCCGGAGAAAGCCCTCGATTTGATCAAGGCTCAGCCCGTCGATTTAGTCCTCACCGATCTGATCATGGGAAGGGTGTCCGGAGTGGATATAATCAATCAGACCATGCGATTCCATACCGATGCCATAGTGATCCTCATGACCGGGCAGCCCACCATCGAGAATGCAGTGACTGTATTGAAATCCGGCGCCTACGATTATCTGGTCAAGCCTTTTTCCATGGATACGTTGAGAGCGGTGATCAAAAGGGGCTTGGAAAAGCAGAGGCTTTATCGCGAGAACATACATCTGAAGGAGGCGGTAGCTCTGTACAAGATCAGCGAAGCCATGGGTTCCACCATCCGTTTGGATTTCCTGTTGAACCTTATCCTGGAGACCGCCATCAAAGAGATGGACGCCGACATGGCATCGTTTCTGCTGGTGGACGAAAAATCCTCGAAAGTTATTCCCAAAGCCTCTCTGGGTGTTCCGGAGGAGTTAAGGGGAAGCGGAATTCTCACCGGTCAGGACGATATCTCCAAATGGGTCATCAAATACGGAAAACCGCGAGTCTTGGATAAGGAGGAGACGGGAGAAGAGCTGGGGCGTCATTCGTTGAAAAAACACATTCGGTCAGCCATCGTTCATCCCTTATTGGCCAAGGGAAAAGTGATCGGAATCCTCGTTCTGATCAGATCGCAGGAGCAGGTCTCTCCGTTCACCCCCGGTCAGCTTCAGTCACTCTCCATCATCGCTTCCAAGGCAGCTTCGGCCATTGAGAATTCCATGCTCTACGAGGAATTGAAGGAGTCTTATCTGCAGACCCTCACCGCTTTAGCCAATGCGGTGGAAGCCAGGGACATCTATACCCGGGGTCACACCGAAAGGGTGTGCATGATGGCTCAAACCTTAGCTGCCGAGATGGGATGGGATGAGGAGAAGCTGTGGGAGGTTAAGATGGGTGGCATACTGCACGACATCGGCAAACTGGGGGTTCCGGATGCCATACTGAACAAGTCGGAGACACTCACCTTCGATGAATTCGAAGCCATGAAGCAACATCCCATCTGCGGATCGAAGATTATGGAAGGCATCCCGTTTTTAGCTCCTGCTATCCCTTATGTTCTATATCATCATGAGAGATTCGACGGCAAGGGTTATCCCTATGGATTGAGAAAAGATCAGATACCTCTGCAAGGGCGCCTGATGGCGGTGGTGGATACCTTTGACGCCATGACCAGTGATCGACCCTACAGAAAAGCCAAAACCTTTAAGCAGGCTTTAGATGAAATCCGGGACTGTGCCGATACCCAATTCGATCCCGAATTGGCCGAGCTTTTCTTAAAGACTTGGGAAAACGGAAAGATAGACAAAAGAAGATTGAGGATGATGAAAGAAGCACTAGTTGTCATATGATTTTATTCGCACACAAGTCATTTTCACTTGGGGTTATGATTCCACCGAGCCTTTGAGCTGATACGCCTATCCGATGTTCAGAGGATATAAGAAAGATCTGTAGACCAATCAAGCAGCTAAAGACCGCAAATCGTTATTCCATGCTTCGACACCTGTAAGGCAGTATAAAATCCTACATGGAGAAACTTATATAAGAGAGGATTAATTCTTATGTACCGCAATAAATTACGAATGAGAGACATCTATTCAATCCCTTTTCTGAAAAATTGTTTTTTTTCAAATACTATCGATTAGAATTTTCGTATAAACGCAATAAGCATTCAGATTACCGTTTCTCCTCTCATCGATTCGGAAGAGAAGTCGATTTTCTCCGCCCCGATAAAAACGAAAAAGAGAGACTTAGAAAATATTAGTTGACATAAGCTGAGGAAGTGATATATTTTAAAATTCAGTTTTTTCTAAATCTTTAAAACTTAATTCAAGAGTCTTTCCCGTCAGGTTACCCTCTGCCAGCGAAACCGAATCCAACCGGGGTGGAAGAGCAAACGACAACGGGAGTACATGAAGATAATCCGTATATAAAAAGGAGCTGTGATGAAAGAAACAATGGAAAAGGTAGATTACGACATCAGCGGTTTAAGAGCGGTGGCAACGTTTCCCATGGTGGATGGATTCCGTTTTCCTCTGGTGGGGCAGACCCTGTTGATCAGTTCAATTAACAAGGAAAAAATCCCCTGCCTGGGAGCGAGAAACTCCATATCCATCTTTTCCTCGCGTCCTGCCATCGTGGGATTTGGTTGCAATACCAATACCCCGACCGCTAAAAACATCCTCTCCACCGGAGAGTTCATCATCAACATACCCGGAGCAGAGCTGGCCAAAAAGGTATGGAAGATCATCGAGCTTGAACCGATCAATGATAAAGATATAAAAAAACTCGGATTCACCCCCATCAAGTCGATCAAGCTGTCCACCCCCCGAATCTCGGAGTGCAAAGCTCACCTGGAATGTTCCTTGGACTGGACCAAAAAATACGGAGAGGATATGGTGATATTCGGTAGGGTGCTTTTAGCATCGGTGAACCGGGATGTGGTGGAGGCAGCTTTGGAAGACAGATATAAGCATCTTAAGCTCTTCACTCAGCTGGACAATGGATTGTATGGGATCATCAAGGAAGCGAAGAAGCTATCAGTGGAAGAAAAATAGTTACTGCGTTATTGGCCTTATTCTTAATCCCGGTCCCTTGATCCGAGGCAGCACCTGGTGAATTATCTCACCGTCATTACTAGCTAAAAAGGTACCTCTTTCCCCCTGATCCAATAATCCTGCTTCACGCACTAGTGTCCAATTCAGATATTTGTAAAACAATTGCGCCTGATCGACTATCGCTTGCAGGATGGAATATTCCGTATCGAGTTTGTTCTCCCCCTCTGGGAAAATTAGGAAACACTGGATTTTCTCTTTCTTGTCCGTGGTGCTCAAAACGTTGAGATCTCCGATTTTTTTGATATGATCCTTGCCGTTGATCCTTATGGATGAAGGATTATCCTCTTTACTTGAAGTCACAAGCAGATCCGATCTTATAGACGGATTCGACATCCCCGATGGCAACCTTCCTCCTTCCAAAAGATTAAGGGTGACGGATCAAGCGGGATTATCTCTCCGGATGAAAATGCCGGTATATGTTATCTGCCGTTTTTTTGGCTACCCCTTCCGCCTGCAATAATTCTTTTAAACTCAAGTGCCGGATTTGTTCCACCGAGCCGAAATGTTTTAGCAAAACCTCTCTCCTTTTCGGTCCGATCCCGGGGATTTGGTCCAACTCGGATTTGATGGTACTGGTTTTGCTCAGCTTTCGGTGATATTGCACGGCAAAACGATGCGCTTCGTCTCTTATTCTCTGTAGGAGCTTTAGCGAGACCGAGCCTTTGGGAATCATCAAAGGAGCAGGTTTGTTCGGCAGGAAAACCTCGTCCAGTCTTTTGGCCAATGCAATCACGTTCAGCTTCTCCAGCCCCAGGCTTTTTAAAGTCTGTAATACACTCGAGAGCTGCCCCTTCCCGCCGTCCACCAGAAGCAATTCGGGAAACCCCTTTTTCTCCCCGGTTAGACCTTTAAAATATCTTCCGGTTACCTCTGCCAGCATGGCAAAATCATCCTGTCCTTTCACCGTCTTGATCTTGAATCTGCGGTATCGGCTTTTCCGGGGTTGGCCATCCACGAAAGAAACTAAGGAGCCCACCGCATTCGCCGGTCCCAGGTTGGATATGTCCAGCGCCGCGATCTTTCGGGGGGGTAGGGAAAGATAGAGATCCTTCTTCAATGCAGCTATGGATGCGGGTACTTTCTTCTTCGCTTCACTCTTCTGCAATAATAACTCATCCAGCGAAAGCCGGGCATTATAGCCGGCCATCTCCATGATTTTGAATTTCTCCCCCCGCTGGGGAATCATGATCTTCACGTTTCCTTCTCTTTTTGAAGAAAGCCACTCTTCGATCATCTGCTGATCGTCCATCTCCGCGGGAAGAATGATCTGGGGGGGGATCACTGCCGAATGCATGTAATATTGCCGGAGGAAGCCGGATAATATCTCCGCATCGGTGCTCCCTTCAAAACCGGTCAGATGGAAATTCTGTCTTCCGATTAAGACCCCCTCTCTTA
>JBDROD010000110.1:0-4005 GCA_043810415.1 Candidatus Zixiibacteriota bacterium
CACTGCCGTTCCCGTCGACTCCGAAGAGAGTGCCAAAGAGTGGATTCAAAAGATCTCCAGGGAATTTCATGATGCCACGCATAACTGTTATGCCTGGCGGGTCAAAAATCACAAAAAAGAAATCGAAAAATACGGCGACGCCGGAGAGCCGAGGGGGACTGCGGGGAAACCGATTCTCTCTGCCATAGAATCGGAGGAGCTTCACAACGTTCTGGTGGTGGTGACCCGCTATTACGGTGGTATCAAGCTGGGTACCGGAGGACTTTCCCGGGCATATCGCTCATCTGCTCAGGATGCTCTAAAAAAAGCTAGGAAAATTATCGGGTGGATCACTTCTGATATCAAGCTGTCTTATCCGGTCAATATGACCGGAAAAGTACAGCTGGTTTTCAGTAAATACGGAGTTCGAACTTTGGATAGTTTTTTCGATGAACAAGCAGAAGTCAAAATTCAAATAAGAAGCAGCTGGTCGGACAGGTTAAAGAAGGCATTGATAGAAGCTACCAATGGTCAGGTCAAATTCAAATAAAAAACTAAAATACGATTGCGTGGGCTTGGGGGTCAATGCGGCGGACTATCTGTCGATCCTCGATCCCTACCCCCAGCTGGATGATAAGGTGGACGTGGTCAAATCCTCGGTACAGGGGGGAGGTCCGGTACCGACTGCAATGGTTACCTTAGCCAAGCTGGGAGCAAAGGTCGCTTATATCGGAAAGGTAGGTGACGATGCAGACGGGGAGCTGGTCAGATGGCAATTGGAAAAGGAGGGGGTGGATACCCGTTTTGTGATGGTGGATAAAAAGATTAAGACAAGCAGAGCATACATCTGGGTGGACAAGGGATCGGGTAAACGAACTGTGGCTCTGGACCGCGATAAAAAGAATTTTCTTTCGGAAAAAGAACTCGGTTTTTTGAAATCCATCTCCACCAAATTTCTGCATCTGGATGCTCGGGAGCCAAAGATCAATATCTTGGCAGCACAATGGGCTAAAAGGCAATTTGCCCAAGTTTGTCTGGATGTGGGAAGTTTGAGAAAAGGAGCAGAAAAGGTTTTCCCCTATGTGGATCACCTGATAGTGTCCCGTCGATTTGCCTGCGGATTCACCGGCACCTCCGATCCTTATGTGGCATGTGGTGAGTTGTTGAAGAACGGATGCAAAACTATTGTGGTTACCATCGGAGAAAAGGGCTGCATCTGTGGGACGGAAGACAAGATGTTTCATTCCCCCGGCTTTAAGGTGAAAGTGGTCGATACCACCGGAGCGGGTGACGTTTTTCACGGAGCATTCATCTATGGGCTGCTTAAAGGCTGGTCACTGAAGAGGACTGCGGAATTTGCCAATGCTTATGCTGCCATGAAGTGCAGAAAGTTGGGAGGGAGAGCAGGGATTCCGACTTTGAAAGAAGTTAGCCGTGGACTGTAACATAAGTATAGGGTATGGTAGTTGTCTCAATTTATTGCCACGACCTTTAGGTCGTGGAATGAAGTGAACCTCCCTCCACACTTCTATGGGCTTTAGCTCACAGATCGACTTATTCAAGATGGTGAGGGGATAGAGGCATAGATTACCCTATTTCAATAGTGAATAAATTTATGTT
The DNA here is from genome assembly GCA_043810415.1 of Candidatus Zixiibacteriota bacterium. Classification (GTDB taxonomy): domain Bacteria; phylum Zixibacteria; class MSB-5A5; order MSB-5A5; family SM1-73; genus CAIVRH01. The sequence goes on from JBDROD010000110.1 coordinate 1,600, forward strand.
AAAGAGCAGTAGTTTTATACAAACCCAAAAAAGAGAGCATAGGTAGAGTATATAAAGTTTTTTAACTTATATCAAGTATCACAGTAATATGCTATATTCATTACTCGAAAGAATCATTCAGTTGGATACCAGTCTTTTTTTCGTGCTGAACGTCAAAGTCCAGAATGGCTTTCTGGATTTTCTGATGCCCATCCTGACCAATTTGAATTACTGGCGGATGCCTTTAGCTCTAATGGTAATTGCGCTCGCCGTATTCGGAGGGAAAAGGGGTAGAATTGCAATTGCGCTGTTGATCGTGGGTATCACTATAAGCGATCAGCTCTGCAATAGTTTGATCAAACCGCTGGTAGGCAGAATCAGACCCTGCAATGTGCTGGAGAACGTTCACCTGCTGATAAATTGCACCAGGTCGTTCTCCTTTCCTTCTTCCCACGCCACCAACATGTTTACCGGAACCATAATTCTGTCATACGTCTACCGGCGATGGAGAATCGTATTCTTGTTTATTGCCTTTCTGGTAGCATATTCACGCATATACGTGGGCGTACATTATCCCTTCGACATGTTGGGAGGAATAGTCTTGGGGATTATCTGCGCCTGGTTGGTGATAGTTCTGTACAAATTGCTTTCAGGTAAGTATCCAAGAATCAGTTTCAAAGAAGATGCAGTTCGAAGTGAAGCTGAAATTAGAGTGTGAAACCTGCTTATATTAAAACCTATGATTTTAGCCTTGTAACTTTGGCAAACTTGAAGGTTTGCCCCTCAAACCTGGGCATTAGAAAACCCTTGAGTACGAGACTCAAGGGTTTTTGATTCTTAGGAATTGATAACAGATTACAGCTTGAAATTGAACGTGAAAGCGGCGTAAATGAAGTAACGGTTGATGGAGAGCTTGGTTTTCAAGCCTTCCGTAGTTACTTCGGTGGACGTAAACGTGAGCTGTAAACCAACCTCTCCGCCGATTCCAAAGCCATCGCTGAAATAATACTCGGACCCAAAACCGCCGACTATTCCGTATGGGCTTAGAAGATCCTTGATCCGATCCTCTATATTTCCCAACTCGACACCGAGGGTATCCAGCAAGCCCAAATTGCCCAGATCGCCTAAGTCCACACTGCCAAACGATTTGAAGATTTCTCCCAGGAGGTATGGACTCACATCCCCCTCTCCCCTTGGTCTTAAATACAATTTTACACCGGCGTGCGGCTGCAGATAACTCACCGAGATATCCTGTTTGAAACTGGCTAAACCGCCAGAAAGCTCCAATGACACACCCAGCCGACCGTAATCGACTCCTCCCAGCAGAACCAAGTTCTGACCAAGGTTTGAACCGAAATAGCTTCCCATCGATTGATCCATGGGAATCAGACTGTTATGCAGGGTGGACGATTTGATCCCGAAATTCATCCCCGCATGGGATTGTGAATTTACACCCAATAGCACAAAAGAGCAAACCGCCATAATCAATAATGCTTTTTTCTACTTTTCCCTCCTCAATAGAAAGTGTTTACCAATTATTTGATGTCGGTCAATTGCATTGTTAGTTCTTTTGATTGTCACCTCCTTCGATTGGTGTAGTTAATACTTTCTTAAGTTCAGCTTTGCCTTTCCATCTGGGCAATCAGTTCTATTTCAACAAAACCATTCTCTTGGTTTGAGGAACTCCGTTAACCTCCAGCCGGTAGAAATATATACCGCTGGATGAAATCTTCCCTTGCTCGCTCTTCCCGCCCCAGGTGATTTTGTAGGAGCCAGCCGGTTGACGTTCATTAACCAAAGTTCTCACCTTTTGCCCCAGCAGATTGTAAATGGTCAAGTTCACCTGAGCAGGCTTAGTCAGGTTATATTCGATTTCGGTTTCCGGATTGAAAGGGTTAGGGTAGTTTTGCTTAAGCTCAAATGCGGTAGGTCGCAGACCGGTTTGATCTTCTTCGTCATTGACTGAAGATACGAGGTTGAAGTCAATACCGGAGTGATCGCCCGGGGCAGAGACACTTACCAGATCTGCTTCGGGGAAGGATGTGGTGTGATCATAAAACTGGTAATCGCATTGGGTGGAAGCTTCGACGTAATACAAACTGCTGCGTAATCCGGTGATCTGGTAGTGTCCGGATCCATCTGTCTCATCCCATTTCATAATCAAGCCAGACCAGCCAAAAGCAGTATCAAACGCCGAAACATCAGCACCGGAAAGAGGAGAGCTTCCTTCGCCATAAACGTGTCCGCTTATCGAGCCGCCAACATCCAGAGAGAAATCCTTGTTTGAAACGGTACCGGGAGCAGTGACATTTATGGAGGTGGCACTATTCCAAGTCCCAACATTGTTATACCATTCCCATTCGTAGGTTTCATCTCCGTAACATACTACCTTCCAGTCCCCACTGCGAAGTCCGGTGATAGAGTAGT
>JBDROD010000111.1:0-3701 GCA_043810415.1 Candidatus Zixiibacteriota bacterium
CTAAAAACCATCTCCTATTTTGCTTCGACAGAACCAGATAAAAGAAAACCGAGAGGATAATGAATACCCCAGTATATTTCGAGAGCAGAGCCAAACCCGTGCTGATCCCCAAAAGGTACCACCATTTACCTTTCTGGGTTATAATCAGTTTGGTAAAAAAGTAAAATGAGAGCACCCAGAAAAAGATCATGGGGGTGTCCGGCGTGGCGATGATCGCTCCGAGTGAGAAAATTAAGATGCAATTCAGAAGCAAAGCGGAGTAGAAACCGACTTTGGCATCAAAAAGCGATTTCCCGATTATATAAGTTAGGCAAGTTAATCCGGCTGAAACCAAAACACACACGATCCGGACGAAAAATGCGCTTTGTGTACCTAAGTGGGTGAAAAGATAAATCGACCAGGCCAAAATCGGGGGATGGTCGAAATAGCTCAATGCCAGATGCCGGGAATAATCCCAATAATATGCTTCCTGCGGCGCCAAGTTGGGAATATTGATATAGATTAAGCGGAATATGGTGGTGCTTAGGATGAGGTAGAAAAGATATTTAAAGTAGCGGGTGTCTTCATTTTCGTAGGGCATAGTTGATAATTCTCTCTCCCCAGTGAAACTGCTTTACAATTCAATTTTTTGTAGCCGCAGACTTCAGTCTGCGAAATCGGTGGTTTGGATTCCAACGATTTAGGTCCATATGGACGGCTACAAAATCAAAATCCAATTATTGCACCCCCAGAGGGTAGAGGGTTGGGGTGAGGGGGAGCTGGGCAAATCTCGAAAAAGCTTAAATGTGTCAATGAATTACTTCTTAATGAAAGCTCGACTATCTTTTATCTCCACTCTCTCTTCCGCAAACAGCTGAAGTGCTTCGGAATAGGCCTGATGCTCCACTTTCAAGACCCGTTCCGCCAGACTTTCGGGGGTATCGTCATCCATGACCGGAACGGTTTTTTGCACTACGATGGCGCCGTGATCGTAAATCTCGTCAACCAGGTGCACGGTCACGCCGGATACTTTCACTCCCGCTTTGATCACCGCCTCGTGCACGTGGATACCGTACATCCCCGGTCCGCCGAAAGAGGGGAGAAGCGCGGGATGGATATTGATTATTCTGTTTTTGTATTCTCTGATTATGACGGGGGAGAGCATCTTCATATACCCGGCTAAAACCACCATATCGGTTTCGTTCTCTTTTAAAATGGATAATAGTTTTAAGTCAAACTCCTCCGGGGTGGCAAATTGCTTGTGACTGAGGTGAATAGCAGGGATATTGTGGTTTCTCGCCCGCTCCAGCGCCCCTGATTTGCTATTGTTGCTGATCACCGCCTTGATTTGGGCATTCAGCTTTCCGGCTTCGATGCTGTCTATGATAGCTTGCAAATTGGTCCCCCCGCCGGAAGCCAAGACTACTAGATTGAGTTTTTTCATCTTCTCATACCTCTATGGAAAACCTTCTATCTGGAGCGGTCGGATTTATCCGACCATTCACAAGACATGCGATAAATCGCACCGCTACATTCCCGACCGTTTTCGTCTCACTGTAGCGGTCGCATTCATGCGACGATCTTTCAATATTATCTTTGTTATCTTGTTCGATAAATCGAACCGCTACGGTCCTGTTCTTCTGGAGCGGTTGCATTTATGCAACTATAGATAGCTTTGAAATCTATCTCCTCTTTTTCTGGATTTTCCTGAATATACTTCCTGATCTCATATAACGCTCTTTCATTCCTTATGACATGTTCATAATAATTCCATTCCCAAAATGGTTTGCATCGTGTTGTTTTAGTCACCAGTGCCTTATATGTTCTAACTATTTCACCCACTGATACACTTGCATCATTTAGGATAAAAATCACATGCAAATGGTCGCACATAAAACAATAATAATCAAGATGCACACCCTCAAAACGTAATGGTAGATTTTTCAATATCTTCCCGGCTTCTTCACGATATCGCTCTAACCAAGGTTTTCTTAAGGCGGTGCACATGGTCACAAAATAGTAGCCATTTGTTTTGTAATCATACTCTTTCAGCCTGGGAGATTTTCGCCATTTCATACTTGTTCCCTATAACTTATTTGTAGCGGTCGGATTTATCCGACCATTCACAAGACATGCGATAAATCGCACCGCTACAATCATGTTACAACCACGGCAGATATTTCTCCAGCTCGTAATTGCTCACGTGAATCCGGTACTGATCCCACTCCACTTTTTTGTTGGCAACCAGAGAATTAAAAATATGCTCACCCAGGACCTCTCTTGCCAGAGAGCTTTTTTCAAACTCCCGTATCGCTTCTTCCAAAGTCCCGGGGAGACAATCGATGGATAGCTTTTTCCTCTCCGCATCGGATAAACCGTAAATATCCATCTCCACCGGCAAAGGCGGTTCTATCTTCTCCTCGATTCCTTTCAAGCCGGCGCCGAGCATCAAGGCAAATGCCAGATAGGGATTGCAGGCCGGATCGGGAGAGCGCAGCTCGATGCGGGTGGCTTTCTCCTTTCCCGGCTTGTACTCCGGGATGCGCACCAAAGCCGAGCGGTTGCGCGTCCCCCAGCAGATGTAAACCGGTGCCTCGTAACCGGGGACCAAACGTTTGTACGAGTTGACCCACTGGCTTAAAACCAGACAGATCTCTTTGATGTGGCGGAAAAGTCCGCCGATGTAGTATCTCGCCTCTTGGGAAAGATGATATTTTTTCTCCTCCGGATCGAAAAAGATATTTCTGTTGTTTTCGAATATGGATTGATGGGTATGCATGCCCGAGCCGTTTTCTCCAAACAGCGGTTTCGGCATGAAAGTGGCATAATACCCCTCTCTTAATGCTATCTCCTTCACGGTGAGACGGTAGAACATGACAAAATCCGCCATGATCATTGCTTCCTGATACCTCAAGTCTATCTCATGCTGGGAGGGTGCCACCTCATGATGGGTGCACTCCACCGGGATGCCCATGGTCTCCAAAGCAGTCGCTACCATCTTTCGCATTTTGGTAGCCGGGCTTATCGTGCTGTAATCGAAATATCCCGCCTGATCGATGGGGGTGGGATCATTTTTGTTGGGAAAGTAGAAATACTCCAATTCCGGTCCGCAGAAGAATCCCCACCCTTTTTGGGCTGTTTTTGCCAGGACCCTGCGCAGCACGTAACGCGGATCACCCGCAAAAGGGGTGCCATCGGGCTTCAGCACGTCACAGATCAAAAGCGCCACCTTTTCGTCGTTCACCGACCAGGGGAGGATGCGAAAGGTGTGTAAATCCGGCATGGCCAAAAGATCGCTCTCCTGAATGCGAACAAATCCCTCCACCGAGGAACCGTCGAATCCCTGCCCCTCGTCCAGCACGTGCTCTATCTCTCCCCGGGTAATGGACATCCCTTTAAGCTGTCCTAAGATGTCGGTGAACCACAGCCGGATATACTTTACGTGGTTTTCGTCAATTAACGCCAGCACTTCATCTTTGGTCTTGGGCATGATTTCACCTCATTGGATTGGAGATTTATATTATGTTGTAATAACGGCTCCTAACTAAATTATTAACAGATATTCCAATTGAAAATTCAAAGAGCAAAATCCAAAACTGCAATTTAAAATCAAAATTACCTCTTACAATAAATTGCTGTCATTCAATTTTGAATTTTGATTTGCAATTTTTTAACTTTTCTCTTTGAATTTTGAATTACTGATTCTCTAAACATCCGAACAG
>JBDROD010000112.1:0-4530 GCA_043810415.1 Candidatus Zixiibacteriota bacterium
TAATCCCTTTGTTTTTAACTATCCCATCCGTCGACTGTGGACCGTGGACTATTCTATCACCCCGGTCACCACCCCCGCTCCCACCGTCCGGCCTCCCTCCCGGATGGCAAACCGCAGCTCCTTCTCCAAAGCTATCGGCGTGATCAGATCCACCTCCATGTTCACGTTATCCCCGGGTATCACCATCTCCACCCCCTCCGGCATCTTGATCACCCCGGTCACGTCCGTCGTCCGAAAATAAAACTGCGGCCGGTACCCCGGAAAAAACGGAGTGTGCCTGCCACCCTCCTCCTTCGTCAAAACGTATACCTCCGCCTTAAACTTGGTGTGCGGCGTGATGCTCCCGGGCGCCGCTATCACCATCCCCCGCTCCAGCTCCTCCTTCTCTATCCCCCGCAACAATAACCCCACGTTGTCCCCAGCCTGCGCATAATCCAACAGCTTCCGAAACATCTCCACCCCCGTTACCACCGTCTTGCGCGTCTCCTTTATCCCCACCCGCTCCACCTCATCCCCTACCTTCACCTTCCCCCGATCCACCCTACCCGTCCCTACCGTACCCCGGCCCGTAATGCTAAACACGTCCTCCACCGGCATCAAAAACGGCTTGTCCACGTCCCGCTTCGGCTCCGGTATGTATTCGTCCATCGCCTTCAATAACTCCATAACACACTGAAACGACGGATCGTCCTTCACCTCGCTTTTTGCCCCCGCCGTCATCGCCTGCAAGGCACTCCCCCGGATCACCGGTACCTCATCCCCAGGATACTGATACTTCTTCAACAGCTCCCGCACCTCCAGCTCCACCAAATCCAATAGCTCCGGATCGTCCACTAAGTCCACCTTGTTCAAAAATACTATGATATACGGTACCCCCACCTGCCGGGCCAACAATATGTGCTCCCGCGTCTGCGGCATCGGACCGTCCGCCGCTGATACCACCAACACCGCCCCGTCCATCTGCGCCGCTCCCGTGATCATGTTCTTGATGTAGTCCGCATGACCCGGACAGTCCACGTGGGCATAATGCCGCTTCTCCGTCTCGTACTCCGCATGATGTACGTTGATCGTCAACCCCCGAATCTTCTCCTCCGGCGCATTGTCGATCTCCTCGTAGCTCCGGCTCTGCGCCAACCCCTTCCGGTTCAATACAAACGTTATCGCCGCCACCAAGGTCGTCTTCCCGTGATCCACGTGACCGATCGTCCCCACGTTTACGTGCGGCTTCGTCCGGATAAATTTCTGCTTGGCCATCTAAATCTACCTCCGATTTTTTCCCTGTTTCAACATTCCGACTTCATATATGTAAAGACGTTCGACCATCTTCTGGCTTAAAATCCCCGCAGCTTGGTGAGCAAACCCTCACATAAATTCTGGGGGACCGGCGCGTAGTGATCGAACTCCATGGTGAAAATGGCTCGCCCCTGGCTCAAAGAGCGCAGCCGGGTGGCATAACCGAACATCTCCGAAAGAGGGACCATCACCATGATCGACTGGGCTTCTCCCTTTAGATGAATTCCCAGGATATTCCCCCTTCGGGAATTCAAATCGTTGATCACGTCGCCCATATATTCCTCCGGGACGGTAACCTCTACTTTCATCATCGGTTCCAAAAGCACAGGTTTCCCTTTGGCCACCGCTCCTTGAAAAGCCAGGGAGCCTGCGATCTTGAAAGCCAACTCGGTCGAATCCACGTCATGATATTTGGCATCCAGAAGAATAGCTTTTATGTCCACTATCGGGTATCCCGCTAGTACCCCATTTTGCGTGGCCTCCGCTATCCCCTCTTTGATGGGGGGGATAAACTGTCTGGGCAGAATCGTTCCAGACTTAAGTCCGTTCTCGAATACAAACCCCCCTCCCTTGGGGAGAGGCTCCAACTTTATCTTCACCCATCCATATTGGCCCTTGCCTCCGGATTGGCGGATGAACTTGCCCTCCGCTTCGACCGGAACGGAGATGGTCTCTTTATAAGCTACCTGTGGTCTTCCTACATTAGCTTTGACGCCGAACTCCCTGGTCATCCGCACTACCAGAACTTCCAGGTGCAGCTCCCCCATACCGGAAATCAAGGTTTGTCCCGTATCCTCATTGATTTTGACGGTGAAAGTGGGGTCCTCCTCCGCCAACCGGGATAATGCCTGGATCAGCTGATCTTGATCTGCCTTGGTCTTGGGTTCAATGGCAATGGATATCACCGGTTCCGGGAAGCTCATCTTTTCCAGAAGGATGGGATGCTTCTGGTCGCACAGGGTATGGCCGGTCGTGGTTTTCCGCAGTCCCACCGCTGCGGCGATATCTCCGGTGAAGATCTCGTCCCGGTCCAGCCGGTTATTGGCGTGCATCTCTAGGATTCTGCTAATTCTTTCCCTCACCTTAGTGTTGGCGTTGAGCACGGTGGTTCCCACTTTCAACTTACCGGAATAGACTCTGAAATAAGTCAGCTTCCCCACATAAGGATCTACCGCAATCTTAAAAGCCAGGGCGCAGAAAGGTTCATCGTCTGATGGTTTTCTGGTTTCCTCTTTTTCTTTATCCGGGTTAGTTCCTTTGATGGGGGGAAGATCCACCGGTGAGGGAAGAAAATCGATCACTGCATCCAAAAGCTTCTGAATTCCCGTGTTGCGGGCAGCTGATCCACACAGGACAGGAAAAATCTTCACCCCTAATGTGGCAATTCTCAATGCTTTTTTTATGTCCTTTATCTCCACCGATTCATCGCCTAAAATCTTTTCCAACAGCTTGTCATCGTAAAGGGTTAAAACCTCGATCAACTCTTCCCGTGCCTGCCTGGCTCTCGGTTGTAGGTCGTCGGGGATGGGGAGGTCTTCAAACGTGGCACCCAGGCTCTGCTCATTATAAGTCCGGTACTGCATGCTGACTAAGTCGATGATGCCGGTGAATTTCTCCCCCCGGTGTACCGGGAGCTGTATGGGGATGGCAAAGGCTCCCAGATTCTCCCGCAGCATCGCCACCGCATTATCGAAATTGCATCCGACTCGATCCATCTTGTTCACGAATACTATCCGGGGGACGTGGTATCTGTCGGCCTGTCTCCATACCGTCTCCGATTGAGGTTCCACCCCACCCACTCCGCAGAGTACCGCGATGGCTCCGTCCAAGACCCGCAGCGATCTTTCCACCTCCATGGTGAAATCCACGTGCCCGGGGGTGTCGATGATGTTGATCTGATTATCCTCCCAGAAACAGGTGGTGGCAGCGGAGGTGATGGTGATTCCCCTCTCCTTCTCCTGTTCCATCCAATCCATGGTGGCGGCACCGTCATCCACCTCCCCGATCCGATGGGTTTTTCCGGTATAATACAGGATGCGCTCGGTAGTGGTGGTCTTGCCGGCATCGATATGTGCCATGATTCCGATATTTCTCAGCTTTTGTAAAGCAATGATTCTGGGCATAAAAATCGTTCTGCGGTAATCTGGTTTACTTTCTTTGGTCTTTAGGTTTAGCACTTTTATCGTTTGATTCCTGTCTTTTAATTTTTAATTTATCATACAAAAACCACCGCTTTCCTTTGAACCAAAGCTAAACCCTGTCAAGCGGTGATCCTGTTTTCGGACACCATTTAACTTTTTCTCACCATCTGAAATGAGCAAAAGCTTTGTTGGCTTCAGCCATCTTGTGGGTATCCTCTCTTTTTTTGATAGAGGATCCCTCATTCTTGGAGGCGGCCAAAAGCTCTGTGGCCAATTTTTCCGCCATGGAATGTTCGCTTTTTTCTTTGGAATAGCCGATGATCCACTTCAAGGCCAAGGCGATGCTCCGGTCCGGAGCCACCTCCACTGGCACCTGGTAGGTTGCGCCTCCCACCCGGCGTGGTTTCACCTCCAGGATGGGGCGCACGTTATCCACCGCTTTCTTGACCACGTTTATGCCTGGCTGGCCCGATTTCTTGGCGAGGATCTCCACCGCGTCGTAAAATATCCTCTCGGCCCGGCTCTTCTTCCCTCGCTTTAGAAGGTAGCTGATGAACTGACCCGCCAGCAGGTCCTTAAACTTGTAATCTGTACTTCTCTCTCTTTTTACTGCTGCCTTTCTTCTGGGCATATCCTCTTCCTTAAAGATTCTATACTTGAAATTCCAAACTGCTTAGAACAAATCCTCCGGGGGAAACCCCCCATAAAACCTCTTAGGCTGCTGCCGTCTTCTTCGGCCTTTTCGCTCCGTATTTCGACCTTCCCTGCTTCCGGTCCGTCACCCCGCTGGTATCCAAAGTTCCTCTGATCACGTGGTACCTCACCCCGGGAAGATCCTTGACCCTTCCGCCCCGGATCAATACTATGGAATGCTCCTGGAGATTATGACCCTCTCCGGGAATGTATGCGGTCACCTCGATCCCGTTGGTTAATCTCACCCGGGCCACCTTCCTCAAAGCGGAATTGGGTTTCTTGGGGGTGCTGGTGTAAACCCGGGTGCAGACTCCCCTTTTCTGAGGATTCCCCTTAAGCGCCGGGGTGGAAGGTTTGGATCTGATGATCTTCCTTCCGTTTTTTATCAACTGGTTTATGGTCG
>JBDROD010000113.1:0-11038 GCA_043810415.1 Candidatus Zixiibacteriota bacterium
AGGCAGAGAGGAAATTGGAATATACCGAAAATGACCTCATAAGGCTCAACGATATCCTGGCGGAAGTGGAAAAACAGGTCAACTCCCTGCGTAGACAGAAAGGAAAGGCCGAGAGGTTCAAAAGAATCTCCGAGGTGATCAAGGAGCTGGAGATAAAGTTCAGTCAAAAGGAGTATAGAACCATCCGGGAGAAGGAAAGAGATCTGGGGGAAATACTGCAGGTCTACACCGATCAAAGTCATAAGATCAATGCAGAACTGGAAAAATCAGAGGCGGAGATAGAGGATTTGAAGCTTAAGATTTTGGAAAAGGAGAGGGAATCCGGAAATCCAGAGAAGAGGATCGCCGAGCTGTCGGAAAAAGGGTTCGAAATCGAGCGGGAGATATCTATTCACCGGGAGCGCAGGTCCAATCTGGAAATGCTGATCGCCAGAAACGCAGAGGAGATGGAAAACCTAAAGGTTCGGCACTCCACCCTAACCGGTCAAAAGGAAAATAAAAAAGAGGAGCAGGTTCAAATAAAGGCGGAAATAGAATCCAAAAACCAGATCTGCGAAAAAGAGGAAGCACAGCTTTTATCCAACGACGAGAAGCTTCAGCAGACCAAAGAAGAATTGGAGAAGCTCTCCTCCGAATGGCAAAGGCTTAACGATCGTTTGAATATATTAAAAAACGAGAGGGAGAATGTCAAGATCCAGATCGAAGAGTTAAGGCAAAGACAAGGCCTTTTCACCGCGGAAAGCCAATCCATCCAAGAGAGAATAAACCAGCTGTCGGAACAGCTGCAGACTCTGACCTCCACCGATGAGGAGAAACGAAACCGGTTGGAAAACCAAATCCAGGAAATAACCTTGTTAAAAGAGAAAATGGAGGAGAACGAATTACGGTTAAACGCACTCGTATCGGAAGAAGGGAAAATAAGGCAAAACCTGGAAGGGGAAAAAGCCAAGCATGAATTGTTAAGGCAGATTTCTGAACATTATGAAGGGTACGGCAAAGGAGAAAAAAACATCCTCTCCGCCAAGGATAAACTCCCCGGAATTATCGATACCGTGGCGAATCTGTTCACCACCAAACCGGAATATCTCAAGTCGATCGAATCGGCACTGGGTTCCTCCCTGCAATTCATCGTCTGCCGGAATACCGCATCGGCACTGGAGGCCATAGAATACCTGAAAAAAGAAAACGGCGGCAGAGCTACCCTTTTACCTTTGGATAGAATCGAAGCCGCCAAAACCGCTTCTTTTACCGTCAATCTAACTTCTTATCCGGATGTCATTGGTTTAGCCTCGGATATGATAGAATGTGATCCGGATTTTAGAAAGATCGTCCAACTCCTTTTGGGTAACGTGATCTTGGTGAAAACCTTGGATCAGGCCTTGAAACTCTCCTCTCAGGTGGAATCCGGATTTCACCTTGCCACCCTGGAGGGGGAGATAATAAAAACTGAAAGCACCCTCTCCGGTGGCTCCCCTCAGGAAATATCCCTTCTGGGAAGGGAACTGGAAATTCACCGCTTGGAGGAGAAGCTTACGGAGTTGAAACAAAAACTCAGCCGGCTGGAAGCGGAGAAGGAATCGCAGGAAATTGAGGGGAGGAGACTTCACGAATCATTCTCCCGGAAAACCACCGAAAGCGAGGAATTCTCCAAACAGATCCAACAATCCGAGATCCAGCTCAAGACTCTGGATTTCGAAATGAGCAGTCTGGTGAAGCGGTTAGTGGAGTTGGAGAACCTGATTCAGGAAATTAATCGGAAAATTGGGGAACTGAATCTAAGGGTTCAACAGCAGGAGGTTAATGTATCGGAGATGGAAGATCAGAAGGAAAATCTCACCACCGGCATCGAAGAGAAGGAAAAATATCAGCAGGAGACCGAGGTTCTGCACAGCGAAACGTTCCGCAAAGTAAACCAGCTTAAAATTGAGCTGGTTTCTCTGGAGGGGAAGGAGGAACAGCTAAAAAGCGACCAGTTGCGGCTCTCCGAGTTGATTTCGGAAATAGAGAATACTCAAGTGGTCAAAGATAACGAGATTAAGAATTCAAAAAAGGAAATCGATAAGATCACTCAGGTTAATGATGAGAATGAAGCAGAGTTGAAACAAACCTTCCAGAATAGTGAATCGGAGAGGGCTAAACTGAATTCGCTGGTGGAAGAGCAGACCGCATTGCAGGAGAGCTTGAACGCCAAGGAGAAATATCTTAAAAACTCCAGAGGTGATAAGGAAAAGATCCAGGATGAGCTGCATAAAAGGGAGATGGAAAAATTGGAGCTTACCTCATCCGCCAATGCCATCAAAGATAGAATTTGGGAAGAATACCAAGTGGACTTGGAGAGCGTGGAACCGCTTTCTCCCGAGGAGATGGAGAATATAGAAAAAACCAAGGGGCGGTTGGCTACCTTAAAGGACCGGTTGAAATCTACCGGTCCGGTGAATCTGTTGGCATTGGAGGAATTTCAGACAGCCAAGCAGAGGCTGGACTTTCTTCAAAATCAGGTTGAGGATTTGACCGAAGCAAAAGAGACTTTGATCTCCACCATTGGTAAAATAAATCAGACGGCCAAAACCCTTTTCGTGCAAACCTTTGAGCAGATCCGGGTAAATTTCCAAAAGGTCTTCGAAGAGCTCTTCGAGGGTGGAGAAACCGAGCTGAAGCTGATCGAATCGGAGGATCCGCTGGAATCGCCAGTGCAGATCTCCGCCCGTCCTTTCGGCAAGAGACTTCTCAACATCTCGCAGCTTTCCGGAGGGGAGAAGGCGCTGACCGCCATTGCCTTGCTCTTTGCCATCTATCTGGTGAAACCCAGCCCTTTTTGCATATTGGACGAGGTGGATGCGCCATTGGACGACGCCAACATCACCAGGTTCTTGAAGCTGATCCAGCATTTCAGCGCCAACACCCAATTCATCTTAATCACCCACAACAAGCTTACCATGGAGGCAGCGGATATCCTTTACGGAGTAACCATGGAACAGCCTGGAGTATCCAAGATCGTATCGGTAAAGTTTGAAAAACATGAGGTGGTAACAAATCAGTAAGCCTCTCCCCCTTAGTTCCCCTCTCCGTAAGACGGAGAGGAGGATTATCGAAGATCCGCAGGATAGGGGGTGAGGTTTTGAATAAGGTCATCCGTGAAATTTACTCTGGAGAAATTAAAATCCGGTCTGTTTAAGACCAAAGAGAATCTTCTGGGAAAGATCACCCAGGCGGTGGGACTGCACAAGAAAATCGACCAGGAGCTTTTGGATGAATTGGAAGAGATTCTGATCAAAGCAGACGTCGGACCCTCCACCACCGCTAAGATAATCGAAGGGTTGAAAAAGGAGGCCAACTCCCAAAAGATTGACGACTCCGAAAAAGTCATCGGCTTACTCAAAGATCAGGTGATTTCGATCTTGGCCGCCGGTGAGATCTCCAATAGCGAGATGGCTTCGCCCCATGTGATCATGATGGTAGGGGTCAATGGTACCGGCAAAACCACCTCAATCGCTAAATTGGCTAAAGATTACAAAGAGCAGGGGGAAAAAGTTTTGGTGGCAGCGTGCGACACTTTCCGGGCAGCCGCCGGTGAACAGTTGTCCATTTGGGTAGAACGGGTCGGAGTGGAGCTGGTGGGAAGCATGCCCAGTCAGGACCCTGCCTCGGTTGCCTTCGATGCCATCAAAGCCGCCTGCTCCCGCGGATTTGATGTGGTGATAGCCGACACGGCGGGAAGGCTGCATACCAAGGTCAACCTGATGGAGGAGTTGAAGAAGGTCAAAAGGGTAATGGGAAAGGCGTTGGCAGGAGCTCCGCATGAGATCCTTCTGGTGATTGACGCTACTACCGGCCAGAACGGTCTGTCTCAGGTGAGAATGTTCAAAGATGCAGTCGGAATCACCGGTATCTTTTTAACTAAGCTGGATGGTACCGCCAAGGGGGGGATAATGATCGCCATCACGGACGAATTCAAAGTCCCGGTCAAGTATATCGGGCTGGGGGAAAAACCGGACGATTTTCAGAAGTTCGATCCTATCCAGTTTGCTGAAGCTCTCTTTACCTGAAGATAAGATGCAACCCATTTAGCATAACCTTCAAGTAAATGGCTGTCAGAAAAGGTTCAAGGGGCTGAGGAACAAGAGGTAAAGTAAAAGCATTGAGTTTGTACGAATAATAATCTGGTAGTGATTATAACCGCTTTGAAAAATCAAAATTCTGATTAAGCGAACAGCCCTGATTCTGCTAAGGTCGCCTGGGAAAAGAAAGAGAAGTTTTTTTCACTTGAATCCTCGAATCCTCGAACCCTTTATGGAGTATTTAACATGATAAAGGAATTGAGCGTAAAAACCCACAGCCGAGTCCAGTTGATCGACATCACTGGTCTGATACAAAAACTGGTGTTGGAAAGTAAAATCAATTCCGGCATTTGCATGGTATATGTACCCCATACCACGGCAGCTGTTACAATAAATGAGAATGCGGATCCATCGGTCCAGTACGACATCACCTCCGAGTTGAATAAGGTTGTACCTTTCAACGATAATTACTCCCACCTTGAAGGTAACTCCGCTGCTCATATTAAAACCAGCTTGATCGGCTCTTCCGAGAGTATACCGGTAGATGGAGGAAATCTGGTCCTGGGCACCTGGCAGGGTATCTATTTTTGTGAGTTCGATGGTCCCCGCAATCGAAAGGTGATAGTGAAGCTAATCGAAGGTTAGTTTTTGGAGTATCAAGCTTCAACCTGATCATGCATTGGAAGAGCGTCATTGGTGATTAGTAAAGCTTCAGCTTGATTCCTTGGTCGCGAAGAATTTTACCGAATTGCCGACAAATAAAATGGGGCCGGAAGTATAAATCATCCCTATAAGTATAGCAGATTGAGTCCGAAAACATCTTCGCTTTGGGCACATCTGCTATCTTTTTTTTGTATCCTCCAGAATTGAGCCACTGAACAGGATTCCGAACACCCTTTTCCCATACGAAAGCATATGGAATGTCATGCTTCAGCATGACCAAACTTACAAACCTCCAGAAAAATCTTGACTTGTGGTATATTGTGAATTAATATGGCAAAGGGATTTGAGGAAAGAAATAGTCAATCAAGGAAGTAATAAGTTATGAATGATAATCCGGAAAAAAGAAAACCCCAGGATTTAGGTAATGGTTTTTCTCACGGGCTGAAGCCACTTAAAGCTCTGGACCTGTCCCGAGCCAACAGCTTCGAACAAATGCTGATGCAGATGTCGGATACCGCTTTCGGAGCCAGGAACTTGGGGGAAGCCCTCGAAGTGTTTACTGCCATGCTAAAAGATCCAGATTGCTACATAGTAGGGACCTTCTCCGGTGCCATGACCATGGCTAAGATGGGATTGGTCTTATGCGAGATGATAGAGCGGGGTTATTTGGATGCGGTGGTTGCCACCGGAGCTTTGGTGATGCATGGTTTGGTGGAAAATGTGGGATCACCTCATTTTAAGCATGACGAAACCTGGAATGATGACCGGCTTTACCAGCATGGGTATAATAGAGTCTACGATACCATCGAGGTGGAAAGAAACCTGGATGATATCAGTCTGACCTTGGATTCAATCTGGGAGAAATTGGATCATAATAAATCCTATTCCAGTCACCAGATTCTGGCAAAAATCGGAGAGTATCTATCCCGAGAGGACAAAGGGCGGGGTATTCTCAGTAGTGCTTACGAAAAGAAGATCCCTGTCTATATCCCCGCTTTCACCGATTCGGAACTCGGTCTTGATTTCGCTGTGTATAATCGGTTGAGAATTAAGCAGGGTAAACCAACTTTACAGTTTGATGCATTCGGAGATTTAGAGGATTACACCAAAAGAATCCAATCAGCCAAATATACCGGTATCTTTACCATTGGAGGGGGAGTCCCCCGGAATTGGGCTCAGCAGGTCGGACCTTTCTTGGAGGTGATTTATCGAAGGGTAGGGGACATGAATAGATTCAACCGTTTTAAATATGGGGTTAGAATTTGTCCGGAGCCGGTTCACTGGGGAGGACTCTCCGGATGTACTTATAGCGAGGGTGTCTCCTGGGGTAAATTCCTGCCCAAAAAAGAAGGAGGGAAATGGTCAGAGGTTCTTTGTGATGCTACTATCGCCTGGCCCATTTTAATAAAGGCTATTATTGAACGCTTTGAAAAAGAGGGATTTAATAGAATGACTTCTCGTTAAACTTTTACCCTTCTTTTTATATAATTAAAGTATGAAGGTTCATATCAGATAAAACTTATGTAACAAAATAACGTTGAATTATTCCACGCCACCTGATTTTGAAAGTGTTGTGAAATTAATCAAAATACTTGACTTTTTTAATCTTGAATAATATAATTTGTTTTCTTTGAGACTCTGGGCAGTCAGCTGCCGGATTACTCCAAAAGTCTACGCTACGAAGAGTGAAGAAAAAAACAGATGACAAGTACTCAACCTATCGTCAGATTGGAATTTTAACCACCATACCCTTTCTCTTGGCGGTAGGTCCTGTGCTGGGATATTACATTGGTGAATTCTTGGATAGAAAGTTAAACACCACTCCCTATCTGATGATAGTTTTCATAATTTTCGGATTTGTAGCTTCGGGAAAGGGAGTTTATAATCTAATCAAAAAAGCAAGCCAATCGGATTAAAGTTTTGTTCTTAAGATCATGGGTATAGAGTTTATTCACAGGGTGATTAAGACCTCGCTGGTTTTGGCGGTATTGATTCTTCTTTTCGTCACTGTTTATTACGATTTCAAGTTCGGCGCGGGAATCCTGGCAGGAAGCGCCTGGGGATGCTTGAATCTCTATTTCATGACCAAATTGATCACCGAGATCTTCTCTCCGGGGAAAGAGGTAAAAAAGAGGAAAGTGGTGCTGATCGCCGTGGTTAAGTTTCCTCTTCTTTATCTAGCCGGATACCTTCTTTTCAAGATGAACTACTTCCCACCTATAAGTCTGGTATGCGGTTTCACCCTGATCTTTCTGGTGATATTCCTGAAAGCAATGGGAAGATGGATACTCTCCATGAACAAAGGAAAAGACGAAAGAGCTGTATCGGAAAAAAAGATCAAGGAAATGACGAATAACTAGGTTTCAAAGGACATAGTCAATGTCGTTGAATTTACTATTAACCAATGAAATAGTCCACCATGCTGCCGAAAAGGCGAAGGAAGGTACGCCCGAGCTTCCCAATTTCATCACCCTGCTTTATGATAAATTTGGAAAGGTGGCGGTAATCGGCTTTATGCACCATTGGGAAAATGTGGTTTTTGCATGGTTGATAGCGCTTTTGATATGCCTCGTGGCTTACCTGGCTTATCGCAAGAAAACGATCATACCCAGGGGACTACAGAACTTTGTAGAAATGGTGGTCGAAGCTTTGGACAATTTCGTCTGCGGGATTTTGGGACCTCGCGGAAGGAAGTTCACTCCTTTTTTGGGAACCCTGTTCATCTATATACTATGTATGAACTTGTTCGGACTGATTCCGGTGATGAAATCCCCCACCTCCAATCTCAATACCACCGTCTCCTTGGCTATCTGTGTCTTCTTTTATGTGCAATACACCGGAATAAGAAGTTTAGGGATCGTGGGTTACCTTTCACACATGGCGGGAGACCCCCGGGATTTAATCACCTGGCTTTTGGTTCCCATCAACATCCCCATTCATATAGTGGAGGAACTTGCAAAACCGCTCAGCTTGTCTCTCCGACTCTTCGGCAACATCACCGGTGAGGACGTTTTGATCACCGTATTTGTAGGGTTGGGAGTAAGCGCCTTGAGTTTCCTGCATCTGCCGGTGGGATTGCCTTTCCAGCTTCCTTTCATATTCCTGGCTTTGCTGACCGGGACGATTCAAGCCCTGGTTTTCACTTTGCTTTCAACCATATATTTCTCTTTGATGCTTCCGCATGAGGAACATTGAACTATCAAACCTATAAACCTTTGAATCTCTTAAAGGAGGTCAAATGTCTTACCAAACTGCATTAGCTATTTTCCTTCCCCTGGGACTGGCCATCGCGGCGATGGGGTCCGCTTTCGGATTGGGGCGAGCCGTCTCTGCTGCCATGGAAGCCATGGGGCGACAGCCCGAGGCTGCCGGTAAAATCCAGCTGGGGATGATCATCGGATGCGCCTTGATCGAGGCGCTCACCATCTATGCTCTGGTCACTGTGTTCGTGTTACAGGGAAAAATATCTTAAAGTCTTCAAGATTCAGATATGCTTTTTAGTTTTTAATCTTGAATTTTAAATCTTGAATATGGAACAATCGTTATGGGACTTGAATTCGGACAAATTGTAACCCAGATCATCGGCTTTCTGATTGCGATCCTCATCCTGAAGAGATTCGCCTGGAAACCGCTTTTGTCCATGCTGGAGGAAAGAAGGACCAAGATAAAAGCGGAATTTGACACCATCGATGAGGAGAAAAAGAAAACCGAAGATCTTTATGCGGATTACGAAAAGAAGCTGCAGGAGATCGATTCCTTGGCCCGGGTGAAGATTCAGGAAGCGGCCCGGGAAGGTCAGAAGATGGCGGATGAGATAAAGGAAGAAGCCCGGAAGGAAGCCCGGGAGATCGTCTACAAAACCAGGGAGGACGTGGAAAGAGACATCGAAAAAGCCAAAGCTCAGCTGCGGGATGAGGTGATCAGCATGACCATGCAGATAACCGAGAAGCTCATCGGTGAAAAACTGGATGAGGAAAAAGACAAAAAACTGGTGGCTCGATTTGTGGACGATATAAAACAGGGTAAAGTGGAAGGTCTTAAATGATAGAGTCCCGCATCGCCCGAAAATACGCCACCGCTCTCTTCTCCTCCTCCAAAAGAATCCATCAGGTGGAAGGAATCTCCGCCGATCTGGAAGCTATCTCTGATCTGCTCAGAAAACTCCCCCTTCTGAAGAGCTTTCTGGAATCTCCCCAGATATCGGAGAAGGAAAAAGAGGAGTTATTCGCTATTTCCTTTAAAGAAAGGATCTCTGAAGCTTTATACTCTTTCCTGCTTTTGGTTTTAAGTAAACACCGAATCCCCTATCTCCTTCCTATGGCTGAGGAATTTAAGAGATTGGTCAAAGAGGATCAGGGGATAGTGTCGGCTCGTCTGATATCAGCGCGGCAACTGGGACCTTCCGTATCGGATGAGCTCAAGGTGGAATTGGAGAAAAGCTCCGGTAAAAAAGTGGAGTTGGACACACAGGTCGATCCCGCTCTGATAGGCGGGATTATAATAATATTGGGCGACAGGATCATAGACCGAAGCATTCGGCATCAGCTTAGCCAGCTCAAAGAACAGATGTCGGCAATTCGAGCATATTAAACCCTGATTTGTTCTGCTCCTTTTTGTGGTGACTTGCAGTGTAATTTCCTCTTCCCTTTGGGGTGAGGATTAAGGTGAGGGGTAACGAACAAAACTCGACTTTTGAAGTAACCAAAACGGAGGATATTTCAGTATGCCTTTGAATCCGGAAGAGGTAAGCTCAATCCTGCAGAGAGAAATCGACAAATACGAAACCAAGCTTAAAATGGAGAGCGTGGGTACGGTTCTTCAGGTGGGGGATGGTATCGCCCGTATCTGGGGACTGGAAGACGCCATGATGAGCGAACTGGTGAAATTTCCCAATGAGGTGATGGGGATGATCTTGAACTTGGAAGAGGACAACGTGGGGGTTGCCATTCTCGGACCCTATGAGGAGATCAAAGAAGGGGATCGGGTAACCTTGACCGGCAGGATCACCTCGGTGCCGGTGGGAGAGGTTATGGTGGGAAGAGTGGTGAACGCCTTGGGTCAGCCCCTGGACGGAAAGGGACCCATAGTGGCAAAAAAGTTCCGACCCATCGAAGGAAAGGCGCCCAATGTGGTTCAGCGAAGACCGGTGAGCGAGCCGGTGCAGACCGGACTGAAAGCCATAGATTCCATGATCCCCATTGGCCGGGGACAACGAGAGCTTATCATCGGAGATCGACAAACCGGAAAAACCGCGCTGGTGATCGATACCATACTCAATCAGAAGAATACCGATCTTCACTGCATCTATGTGGCCATAGGGCAGAAAGCCTCCACCGTAGCTCAACTGGTAAAGGTTTTAGAAGATCATCAAGCCATGGATTACACCACCGTGGTGGTGGCTACTGCCAACGAGCCTGCTCCGTTGCAATATATCGTTCCCTACGCCGGATGTGCTATCGGAGAGGAATTTCTATATAACAACAAACACGTGGTAGTGTTCTACGATGACCTGACTAAACATGCTCAAGCTTATCGCCAGATGTCTTTGCTTTTGAGAAGGCCGCCGGGAAGAGAAGCATATCCGGGGGATATCTTCTATCTCCATTCCCGGCTTCTGGAAAGAGCCGCCAAGCTGAAAGACGACTTGGGCGGTGGATCTTTGACCGCCATTCCCATCGTGGAAATCCAGGCTGGAGACGTAACTGCATATATCCCCACCAACGTCATCTCCATCACCGATGGTCAGATTTATCTGGAGACCGACCTGTTTTACGCCGGGGTAAGACCGGCTATCAACGTGGGGATCTCGGTCTCCCGGGTGGGTGGAAAAGCCCAGGTCAAGGCGATGAGAAAGGTTGCCGGAAGATTGCGGCTGGATTTGGCTCAGTACCGTGAGTTCGCTGCCTTTGCCCAGTTCGGAACCGAGCTGGATGAGACTACAAAAGCTTATCTGATCCGGGGAGAGAAGACGGTGGAGATTCTAAAACAGGACCAGTATGTCCCCATGTCCTTGGAAAAACAGGTGATGATCATCTATGTGGCCACGCATGGCTATTTGGACGACGTCCCCCTGGATGCGGTCAGGAGATTTGAAAAGGAATTTTACCCCTTCATGGAAAAAGAATATCCGGATGTGGGGCATTCTATATTCAATAGCAAGGATTTGGATGAAAATACTGAGAAAAAACTGAACGAAGCTATAAGGAAATTCAAAGCACAATTCAAAAGCAAGCTCTAACGAACGGAGATTTCGCGGTAGTGTCAAGCTTCAGCTTGACCGAGAATCTGTTCTTTCATAAGTTCAGTTTTGGTTCACC
>JBDROD010000114.1:0-2900 GCA_043810415.1 Candidatus Zixiibacteriota bacterium
TAATCTCAGCACCGACTTACGGCTGATGATCAACACCGACATGATCGGGCATAGCGTGGATAATGATACCGATGTGGTTATCTTCGGGGACCCGAGTGCACAAAGTTACATCAACGTTATGATGGATATGGCGAACACTTACACCTACCTTAGACCTCATTATGAAGGGCAGAGCGGAGGCAGTGATCATTATCCCTTCTTCCTGTTGGGATACGATGCCGTGTATGCGGAGGAAGGTGAATTTCACTACGCCGGCTGGCACACCAACTATGATCTGGTCGACAGCCTGGATTTCGACTACATGAAAGAGGTGGTCAAGATGTGTCTGGCTACCTTGCATTTGGTCGGCAATTCCCCCTCACCCGTGGAGAATCTGCTGGCTTTGAATGGACGGGATGGACACACCGCTTACCTCAGCTGGTCGGCTAACCCTGTCTCGGAGAACGTGGATCATTATAATATCTATTTTGGAACCAGCAGCGGTAACTATGATAGTCTTCATCAAACCTCGGCCGCCTGTGACACTCTCTCTAACTTGACCGAGAACACTACTTATTATATAACCGTCTCTGCGGTTAATACCGGAGGTTTTGAAGGTCCCGCTTCCCCGGAGGTCTCTCTCGAAGTGTTTCCGGTGACTATGGATCAGGGTCTTTTGGTGGTGGACGAAACTTACGATCTGACTCTTTCTTATAATTTCGTAAACGATGACAGTATCAATGCCTTTTACGACCGAGCATTACAGGATTACACCTATACCTATGCAAATCACAGTTGCCCTAATGGCATTCCGCAGAACCAAATACACATGAAAGAGTTAGGACAATACTCTGCAGTAATACTTCATTCCGAGGACAACCGGGGTACCCGTTCCCTGGGAGCTAGTGATGATTCCTCCTATCTGGTCTTGAGAGAATACTTAAACTATGGGGGAAAGGTGATAATCGAAGGGAGAAGGAACCTATCCCGAGGTAACGATGGTGAAGCCGATATCCGTGTATTCTCCCCGGGTGAAATCCCCTATGACTATCTGAAGGTCGGGAAAGCTTATATACCACCCTGGTCTCCCAGCAATCGTACCGAAGAATTCGTCGGAGCATTCAGTCAAATGCCCGATTATCCGGATCTGCAGGTGGATAGCTTAAGAGTAGAGCAATGCGCAGGCGGCATAAACCCGCCTTTGGCGGGGAAAGTCCCGGGGGTGGGGTATATCGACAGTTTGAGAGAGGGAGATGTTATATATGAGTTTCATTCGGCTAATGGTGGTTCCGCCTCCGAAGGAAAACCGGCAGCTTTTCGCTATCTGGGGAGTGATTACCAAATCATCTTCTTCGATTTCCCGCTCTATTTCATTCAGGAACCGGCGGCAACCGAGCTATTGCATCAGGCTCTGAGTGATCTCGGAATATCGACGTTTAAGTGCGGAGATTGCAACAACGACGCGGTGGTCGATGTCGGCGATGTGATCTATGTCATTAATTACCTGTTCAAAAATGGCACCCCCCCTCAACCCATGCAGGCTGGTGACGTTAACCAGGATGCAGTGGTCGATATCGGTGATGTAGTCTATCTTATTAATTACCTGTTCAAAAACGGATCGGCGCCTTGCAGGTAATTTCAAACGTATCTTTGAAACAATAATCCGAACGGAGGGATCTTTAATCGGACCATAAAAAAGCATAAATTAGTTTACTTTTAAATCTTATTATTGACGCTTTAACTTCTTCTCATTTCAGATGTTGTGCCATAGATAAACAGAGAAGAAGGTTAGATTCACTGACACGGAAAAAATCAACTCAAGTGTTGGCAATTTTGAACCGATAAAAGAAATATTAAATAATCTTCACCAATAATTAAAATGGCACGTATAGGTGGTGAAGAATTGAGGGGAAAGTTAAGATAGGTTTTTGTTAGCTCAAAATTACAAAGCCACGAAAGCTTATTTTTCAAAACTTTCGTGGTTTTTTTATATGCAGAAGAAAGGAGGTGATTGGATGATGCAAGGTACGGTAAAATGGTTCAATGAGTCAAAAGGGTATGGATTCATTACTCCGGATGACGGAGGACAGGACCTGTTTGTGCACTTCTCTGAAATACAGGGTGAAGGATACAAAACTCTTCGTGAAGGTGACGCAGTCAACTTCGACAAGGGACAGGGACAAAAAGGACCTCAGGCAACTAATGTCCAAAAGATATAGTTTAGACCAATAAGATTCTAAAATATGTCAATGGTTGTTCCGGAGGCTCCCTTAGCCCCGGGACTAAAAAGTGGCGGGAATGATATCCCGCCACTTTATTTTTTTTATTCCCCGGTTACCGGGACTATAAACTTCCTTTCTTGCTATTCCTCTTGGTCATTGTTCTTATTATTTTTGCCATTAACTCGTATCTGTAAATTCTCATATATCTGGTTCAACCGTTGGTTGACCTTCTCCCAGGTGTACTTCTCCTTCACCAGTGCGTATGCTTTCTCGGTTAGACTAATTCTCAGATTCTCATTTTCCAGTAAGGCAACTACTTGACGAGTAAACGTTTCAGGTCTGTCCGCAATTAAGATATTTTCTCCGTCTGCCACCTCCAATCCCTCACATCCGATCGAGGTGGAAACCACCGGCAGCTTCATTGCCATCGCCTCCAGTATCTTGAAACGAACGCCCGAAGCTATCCGGTGAGGAACCACGGTCAAAGCTGAGGTGGTCATGTAGGGCCTGACATCTTCGACCCCACCTAAGAATATCACATCGGGAAATTTCCGGATGATCTTGTCTTTGTTTCGGGGACGATTACCCAGAATCAGAAATTTCACATCAGTATGGCTTTGCTTTATGATTGGCCAAATCTCATTTAAAAAATAAAGAACGTTTTCCATCACTGGGGGAAATGATAAATTACCCATATAT
>JBDROD010000115.1:0-2226 GCA_043810415.1 Candidatus Zixiibacteriota bacterium
AGATAATCCTTTATTTGAAGTCCACCTTGGGGGCTTCCCTTTTGGTCTCCTCTATTTCGAAATACTCGCGAGGCTTAAAGCCAAACCAGCCTGCAATGATGTTCGCCGGGAAAACCTGCTGGGCGTTGTTGAAGGATAATACCATGTCGTTATAAAACTGCCTGGCGTAAGCGATCTTGCTCTCTATTCCGGAAAGCTCCTCCTGGAGCAGAAGGAAGTTCTGGTTGGCTTTAAGCTCCGGGTAATTCTCCACCACCGCAAAAAGGGTCTTTAAAGCTGAGGTGAGCATATTGGTGGCTTGGGCTTTCTCCTGAACGGTTCCCGCCTGAGAATAAATGGACCTGGCTTTGGTCACCGCTTCAAACGTTCCCCGTTCATGGGCAGCGTAACCTTTGACCGTCTCCACCAGATTGGGGACTAAATCCGCTCTTTTCTGCAGTTGTACGTCGATCTGATGCCAGGCATTGTCCGACTGGTTTCTGAGCTTCACCAGTTTATTGTACAAACCGATGATTATCAGAATCGGGACACCCAGAACGATGAAAATAAACAGAAGAACTATCAAAACCGATCCCATATTTCCTCCCTTTCAAAGATTATTCTCAACTCCCCTCTCCTCTCCAGGAAGAGGATAAAGATGAGAGGAAATTGAGCAGAAGAATTCTTTTTGTCAAATTTGGGTTTTTATGTTACAAACCAACGACTTATTTCCCTTTTAATTCTTTTCTAAAAGCATCCAAATTCTTTTTCAATTTAGCGTCTGACAAAGCCAGAATTTCAGCAGCAAATATTCCTGCATTCTTTGCTCCGGCTTCGCCGATGGCCATGGTCGCCACCGGGATACCGGACGGCATCTGGACCATGGAAAAAAGCGAATCCACACCGGAAAGTGCGGAGGCATTCAAAGGGACGCCGATAACCGGCAGGTTGGTGAAAGAGGCGATCACCCCCGGCAGGTGAGCCGCCATTCCCGCTCCGGCGATGATCACCTTGATCCCTCTTTTTTCCGCATTCTGAGCCAACCTTCTGGTTTTTTCCGGATTCCGGTGAGCCGAGCTGATCTCCATCTGATAAGGGATCATGAATTTTTCTAAAATCTCTGCTGCTAAGCACATGACCTCTTGATCTTTCTTGCTCCCCATCACTATCAGTACTTTTGGAGCTGACATCCTCGTTCCCTCATCCTAGATTTATCATTAAGTTCCATCTAACCATGCGGTTTGCCAAATCACTCCGCAAATCAATCCTAACTAAGCCCCGTCTCTAATCCCCGGGACCTACACTACTCACCAGAGTCTTTTCTTCACCCGGATGGCTCTGTGCCCGATGTCCTTTCGGTACTGCATCCCGTCAAATTTTATCTTGTCGATGGCCAGGTAAGCTTTCTGTATGGCTTTTTCCATTCCCTTGTCGGTGGTGGTAACTCCCAACACCCTTCCGCCGTTCGTAAAGATTCTGTCTCTCTGCCTTTTGGTCCCGGCATGGAAGACCAGCACGTCCTCGATCAATCTGGCTTTACTCAATCCGAAGATCTCCTTGTCCCCCTCGTATTTCTCCGGATAATTGGCGGATGCCACCACCACGCACACGGCATAGAGATCGTTCCACTCCACGTCCTGAAGGGAAAGCTCTCCGTCCAGGATGGACAAAAATATCTCCGCCAAATCGCTTTTGAGAAGCGGCAGGATCACCTGGGTTTCCGGATCGCCAAACCGGCAGTTGAACTCCATCACCTTGGGACCCAACTCGGTCATCATCAAACCGGCGTAGAGAATCCCTTTAAAAAGCCTCCCCTCCCTGCTTAAACCGGCTATGGTCGGTTCCAGAATTTCGTCGCTTATGGTCTTCATCATTCTATCGTCTATGACCGTGGTCGGGGCATAGGCCCCCATCCCGCCGGTGTTGGGACCGCGATCGTCGTCGAAGATCCTTTTGTGATCCTGAGAGGAGGGCATGGGGATAATGGTCTGACCATCGGTGAAAGCCAATATGGTGATCTCCTCCCCCTCCAGAAAATCTTCCACCACCACCCGCCTGCCAGCATCTCCAAACACTTTTTCCACCATCATCTTTTGGATGGTGGATAGCGCCGTCTGCTCGTCTTCCACCACCACTGCCCCCTTGCCTGCTGCCAGTCCATCTGCTTTGATCACCAAAGGGAGCTCGGATGATTTCACAAAATCAACCGCCTCATCCGGCTTATCGAAGATCTTAAAGCTGGCGGTG
>JBDROD010000116.1:0-2305 GCA_043810415.1 Candidatus Zixiibacteriota bacterium
TATATTCTGTGAGGTTTTCAAAAGTATCGTGCTGGAGAAAATATGCACAACTTGTTAACTTTTTTAAGATATTTTTAAATTATCTGCTCCAGTTGAACCGACAGCAGCTACCTTATATCAAATATCCAGCTCGCGCATGAAAACCTTGACAAGAAAAATTTCTTACTATAGATAGGCAAAACTTTAAAAAGAAGTGGAATCACTGCCGTACTTAAAGCCGATGTAGCTCAGACGGTAGAGCAGCTGATTCGTAATCAGCAGGTCCGCAGTTCGATCCTGCGCATCGGCTCCAGTAAAATCAAGGGGTTAGGCAGATTCGGTTAGCCCCTTGATTTTTTAATTCCTAATCTCTCCCCAATCTCTCCCCACTTTTGGAAATTCCATGCCCCTTTTTCTTTAAGAAATAGGCTTTCTTGTCCAGAAGAATGATCTCGATAGAAGATCATAGGACAGGATGCAGCCGAGGATTTTTCATCCTGCCCAGTGCTCGGATCGTGCTCCATCTTCCGATCCAGGCCCAGCCGAGGTTCGAGAGTTATCCCGCTGGGGCAGCCCCGTGAGCGCGAGTCCGCCGCGCCTTGCGTTGCTTACGGGCGGACGGGTTTCGCTGGCGGGAGGGGCGTACCGCCGCGGAGGTAACTCGGACAGTACCGAACAGCAGAGGATTAGGAGGCGACATCTTTAACGACTTCACGTGACAAACCCTTTGCAACCAGTTCTTTTAGCGTGACTTTCAGATTTTGGATACTCCCTGCAAACCCTGGGTTTTACACCGTGGATTCTGCATATGTATTTATCTCTCCCCGGAAGTTTCCTTAACCACGGACACCTCGCAACATCGCCACCGGTTTTAGGGTTTATCCAAATATCATATACGTAAACTCCATTACCAATATCAATGGGATCAACCCACGCCAATATATCGGATCGGGCGCTGTCTTGCCACATATCCACATCTGATTGGTCTACCGAATGTTGATAAGCATCGTAAAGGTTAATTCAACAATTTCCACATTGCTTACAAACAAAGCCACTTGGTCGCATTAAGCCCCTCTTGTATAATCATTTACCTGGTTTATTCCGACATGAAATCGACATAATAGATGTTTAATATGTCTATACGCATCCTGCTGTCAAGACAACTTCATGTTACAGCGCCACGGCTCTCCAGGATGGCCCAGGCTGACGATCTGCTGCTTCTCTGATACATGTGGACATGATCCCGGAGATCCATTGTGGCCATGAAACCTTTCCCTGCTGACCTTGCTGCATGGCATTCTGGAGCAATGATCATCTTCCCCCTGGTCTTACCCTTCCCGAAAGAGTTTGATCCCTGTGGCCCGTGTAGGCGCTTGCTACAGACCAAAAGTCGGGCATTCTGTAATCCCTGTCAGCCAAGAGAAAGAATTCTTTCCTGAGACCCACCCCCATGACCCGGATCTCGATGAGGTGGGGGGTGGTTGGTTCCATATACCTCCTTAATGAACGCTACTGACGACTTGGGAATTTTCCCCGGTCTCCTGGGGGGAGGGTGGCTCGATGGTCCTGGTGGGAACGTCGGTCGTAGTGGATGTCCTTTTACCGGCACCGCGGCGGAGGGCACCGGTGGGTGCTGATGATGGTGAAGACCTGGCCGAAGGGGGGGTGCAGCGGTGGGGGCAAGCCGGACAGCGGCAGACCAGGATATGACACCATCGATGTGGCAACCCTGCTTATGCATCATTTACCTGCCATGACTCTCCAGGATGTTGCTGGGCGAAAGATCCTCCTCCGGAGCGAGGACTACCCTCCCTGTCTTTTTGGTAAAATGAGGACTCCAGGCGCGATCATCGAGGGATGAAGGTGCGATAACCCCCTGGGGAGGGCGGTATGGCGATCCGGTTAGGGATGTAAACTTGGGATGACGAGATGGTTCCGGGCCGAATTCTTTGCTACCTTTCACATGGAAATCAGCGCGGCTTTATCAAGGGAAAAGGGTGTCTGTCAAAACTTGACTCCACCTACTACTAAACAACCATTAATGAAAGTTAAAACATCGATTTCTATTTGAAACAAAGTGTAAACCGCAAAAGAAAGTAGAGCAGATTGGGGTTCCTGTCTCCAGCGGCTTTTGAACGATGGTTATATGAATAACGACTGCGGAGTGAAAGGTTTGGTGTCCACTATTGCCACCGCCGATGAATTTTGGACCCACCCAGCACCGATAAGCGGACCCACCTGATCGTTACTTCATCTTTTTCCCCAACCGGTTTAGGAGACCCACCAACTTTTATTACCCCCGCGGAAAGAAAAGCTGCCATTGTTT
>JBDROD010000117.1:0-6470 GCA_043810415.1 Candidatus Zixiibacteriota bacterium
GCCGGTTCGTCACAGTTTTATTTTTATTATTATTCTTATCCTGATGCTAAATCTCTGTTGCTCTGGGTTCAAGAATCCTTTCCGCACCAGGGAATCCCCACCTCCGATAATCAGCGAAGGAACCTGGGAAACCCCGTCGCAGCCGGAGATCGTGATACAGAACCTGCTTTATGCTTATAATGAGAGAATCATCGGCAATTTCAACCAGTGTCTGGCCGACTCCTTTCGGTTTTCCGCACCGGAGGATTCACTGGATGCCGTCAACCAGGGGCGGACCGACCTTTTTGCCGGCTGGGACCGGTCGGTGGAGCTGAGCGTCACCACCAGAATCTTCGACATCTCGCGCCAATATCCCGATTCGATTTCCTACGTTCTGTCGTTTAAATTGACTCCCCCGGTTCCCGACGACATCGGCGACAGTTTAGCCACCCTTTCCCGGGAGTACGAATTGTTGACCATTAGCGGAAAAACCACGCCGCCCGAGTCCACCCTGGCGAAAGGGATTGCCACATTTTGGATGAGGGAAACATCCCTGAACTGGTGGAGCATCTATCTGTGGAAGGACATTCCCGCGGTGGCAAACACGGAGGACTGGGCGGATTTCAAAGCCCAATTCAGACAGTGATAAGGTCGTTTTTATGCTGAATTTCCATAAGCGGACGAACATAATCAATCTTTGCATTTTGCTTTCTGCAATCTGCATTCTGTTTTTAAGCTGTTTCAATCCCTTCTCCCCGTCGGTGATAGGACCTGGTGCCCTTAAGCCGATAGCACCGCAGGTCGATCCGGACAGCGTTTTGTACAATTTCAAATATGCTTACGAGAACCGGGACAGCGTAGTGTACGAGAACTGCCTGGACCCCGAGTTCTTATTCTTGTACAAAGATCAGGACCAGTACACCAACATAGAGGAGGAAATTAGTGTTCCCCGCGACGGAATAAGCGGAGACATCTACCGCACCAAATTTCTTTTCCGGGTATTCGAAGACATTCATCTGGACACATGGAAGACCACGGCAGCTTACGATACCTCGGTGGACGGTGAGACCTGGAAGGTACGAAGGGTGGAATTCCATCTTTTACTGCAAGATATGAATGGCGAGTATCAAAGCCTGGGGGCTTACGGATATGCGGATTTCTTGTTCAGACAGTCGAATAAAGACAATTTTTGGAGGATCGTGCGTTGGGTGGACCGATCGATCTGAAGCGGAAAACATCTGCTACCCGAACATGAAGCGAGAAAAGTCACTATGAGTGAAGTCGAAATTCTAAAACCGAACCGGAAACAAGAGAAGCGTTAATCGAACATAATACTTAAGAACAACGAACGGAGGATTTATATGCCCAAGCTAAGCATAAACGTCGATCACGTTGCCACCTTAAGGCAGGCGAGAAAAGCGGAGGAGCCCGATCCGGTGGCGGCAGCCATAGCATCGGAGATGGCGGGAGCAGACGGTATCACCATACACTTACGAAGCGACCGAAGGCACATTCAGGACCGGGATCTGATATTCTTAAGAGGAGTGGTAAAAACCGCTCTGAATCTGGAGATGGCAGCTACCGGGGAGATGCTGGATATAGCGCTTAAGGCAAAACCGGATATGGTTACCCTGGTTCCGGAAAGGGACGGGGAGATCACCACCGAGGGGGGTCTGGACGTGCAAGGGAACTATGAGCAATTGAACCAAGCCATCGGGAAACTGCAGCTGGACGGCAGGGTGGTCAGTCTTTTCGTCAACCCGGACGAGGAGAGCATCAAAACCGCAGCGAAACTGCGCACCGATTATGTGGAGATCAATACCGACAGCTACGCTTCGGTCAAAAACGTAACCGAGCAGATAATCCAACTGGAGAGGCTGGAGAAGATGGCATCTTTGGCTCACCGGCTAAATTTGGGGATCAACATGGGGCATGGGCTGAATTACCGGAACATAACCAACTTAAGCCAGATTCAGCATATCCATGAATTCTCTATCGGGCATGCCATCGTTGCCCGGGCAGTGCTGGTGGGATTCGAAAAGGCGGTGAAGGAGATGCTGGAGCTGGTCAGAAGGTGGAAATAGAGTAATGGTTCAGTAAACGGTCTCCTTTAAGTTATATGAATACAAGAATTTAGTATCAATTATATACCCCATTTCATTCTGGTATAAATACTTAATGGAGGATTAAAAAAGTACTTGACAAATTATAATAATATATTATTTATATAGATGGGGGAAACTAAATTGAACTGTTGATCTCGTAAATTGCGAGATTTTGAATAAGTAATCGAGTCGAATTAATACTTTTTTCCCAAGGAGGAAAAAAATGAAGACTCGTTATTTAATTTTGTCTGCGTATTTCATACTTCTTTTCTTTCTACCTCAAAGCAAATGTTTTTCGCAATTTGATCCGGGGATAGCAGATACCATTTCAATTGAAGCACCGATTATCCATTTAACCGGACCGCCTTACCAGGGTACCATGATCCTGCCGATTTACGTGTTTAATGATGAGGTTTTGGCACAGGTTGACATACCGCTAAAATGGACCGGACCCGTATCCTGCGATTCCGGAGAATTAGTAAGAGAGCTTGCTCCGAACTCTGTGCAAGAGTATTTTAGCTTCAACAATCAAGAACGATGGGTGGTAGAGAGCGTTGTTGTAACCTGGACAGATGAACCGACTTGGATACCTCCAGGGCAAGGTGGTTTCCATAATATTTATTTTTCCATCCAGGATACGGGATATGTCAGTATCGATACACTCAGCATGTTCGGATTTCTTCGTCTAAGAATGGTTGATACACTGGGCATGGTGATAATACCTCATTTCACGTCGCTACAAATTCACATTCAACCCCTCCTACCCGGTGATGTCAACAAGGATGGACAGGTGGACGTGGGAGATATTGTATTTCTGATCAACTATCTTTTCAGGGAAAGTACGGTTCCGGAGCCGATCGAATCGGGAGACGTGAACGGGGATTGCGAGGTAGACATTGGGGATGTGGTTTATTTAATCAACTACCTTTTTAAGAATGGTCCGGTTCCGCAGAGTGGGTGTGGCTAGTCATAGAGTATTTCAAGCAAACCTTGTCTGATTCAAGAAAAGAAGCAATAGATCGGATGAAGATTTGGGATTTTAGAGTGTGGTAAGGTATATGTTCAGATTTTGCTCAGCTATATAGTGTTTCTATAGCGGAGATATTACTACTAATTGAAATTTATCACAACCAATAGTTTGCCATGAGAAATATGAATTATCGTGCACTATAAAAATAATAGAAATACCTAAATATTTTGCTTGACAAGGAAAAGGGATTATGTATGTTACTATTAGCTAATGAAAATTAGCAGGGGTTTTTAGATATATGGAAACAGAGACACTTGTTATCCATCAAGTGGGTTAACCTCTTTTTTCGAGGAGGAAGGGATGGAAACTTTTCATTTATTTTCGTTATTGTCTTTCCGAGACCTTTGGTTTAATACTAGATGTCGAAACAAAAGCGGAAAAAGGTGGGTGATTGGACATTCTGCCGTAATTATTTTGGCTTTAGTTTTATTCCTACCTGTTTTAACTCAAGCCCAACAAGACACTCTGATTTTACTAGGCATCAATAATGATCTCAACTACGCCCGAGGGGTATCGGCAAATGGTGAGTATGCCTTCGTGGCGGATTGGGATAGTGGAATTTCTGTGATAAGTTATGCTGTCCCCAATCTTCCAACTACGATTATCAAATATCAAGATCAGTCGGTGATGGACATAGAGATAAACAGGGATTTAGCTTATTATGTTGGCTTGGGTGCGTTCTATGTTAGAGACATATCAAACCCATTACAATCAAATATAGTGGGTTGGTGTACTGGAGATAATTGGGATTATTGGGGGATAAAAGTTCATGTGTATGATACTCTTGCTTTGATAATGCACAAAACAGGATATGAAGCTACATATTCAAAAATAATTAGTATATCAGATCCCTCAAATCCTCAGGTTTTGTCAACACTAAGTCCACCGCCTTATGGTACTCTATCTTGGGGTGATATTTTCAAAAGGGATAACTATGCTTTTTGGGTTGATAAAGGGACTCGGTTTGAACCAACCTGGCAAGATTTAGGTAGAATCATTGTTTTCGATATAACTGACCCAATGCAACCAGTTCCCCTATCGGTCGACACTTGCCTACCCTCTTACCCCAATGCTATTTGGATAAAAGACAACTATGCTTATGTAGCACTTAGCAATTACCGAGTCGACCAGGGCGGGTTGATGATTTTGGATGTCAGTGATCCCTATAATATCGATTCTGTCGGTTTTTTTGAGATCGTGGGTGGTGACGCATGGAATGTATACATTAGAGGTAATTATGCTTATGTTTGTGTACACTTAAAACCGGCACTTCCGTCGGATCGCGTTTATGTTTTGGATATCTCAGATCCGACGAACCCGGCCTTAGTAACAACTTATGATACACCAGGTCGTCCCCGGGATATCTCTGTGGTTGATCCATATGTGCTGGTCGCGGAAGACACCTCTCTTTTGGTTTTCAGGGCGGGTTTCCTGCGAACGCCGGGAGATGTGAACAAAGACGGACAGGTGGACATTGGGGACATTATATTTCTGATCAACTATCTTTTCAAGAATAGTATAGCTCCTGAGCCCATCGAGTCAGGAGACGTGAATGGGGATTGTGCGGTTGACATAGGAGATGTAGTTTTCCTGATAAACTACCTTTTCAAGAACGGTCCGGTACCGCAAGATGGGTGTTAATATCAATAAAATTTAGGATTGAATTGTATTACAGTCATTCTGTTGCCTGACAGCCGGATAGTGTGTTTTCCAGAAAATCTTCCTAAAGCATACATTTCATACATAGTCCTTTCTTTGTCATTGCAATCCCAAAAATTCAATTGACTTTATCCTAAAATAACTTAATTTATGCTTAGTAAGCATGCGGTTTATTACCAGACCTGATGGGAAGGAGAATCTATATGCCAGACTTTGGTATCATCAGCAAAAAGGACGTAGCCAAGATCACTTTGAAAGCGGCACCGGATCGACCCGGTATCGGCGCGCAGGTATTCGGGGCTTTGTGGTCGTACGACATCAACGTGGAGCTGATTTCTTGCACCACCGGATTGGAGAACGAGCAGGATATAATCCTGGTGGTGGGCAAAAGCCAGCTGAACCCCGCCATTCTCAAGCTGAATAAGATAAAGGAGGAGATAGAAGCCAAAGACCTGTTGGTGGATCAAAATGTCGCGGTTCTCTCTGTCACCCACTCGGGCATGACCAAAACCCCGGGGATAGGCGCCAAGGTATTCTCCGTCCTCTCCAATGCCAATGTCAACGTGGATGCGGTGTGCAGCTCGACCAATTCGATCTCCTGCATAGTCAAGATGGAGGATTTACCCAAGGCAGAGGAATTTTTGCAGAAGGAATTAAACAAATAGGATAGAGTATAGAGTGTAGAGTTGAGAGGGAAAACCAAAAAGCATTGAGCTTAGAGCATAAAGCATAAAGTACAAAGCAAAGAGCTTCGATGATTAAGAGTTTCGAAGCTCTTTGCTATTTTAAGAGTCTTTTCCAAGGGAGCCATTTAAAGAAAAGTACAGGATGACCAGATTTGCATTTTCCCCTCTCCCCAGCCCTGCGAAGCATGCATACGAATCTCCCACAGGAGAGAGGGGACATATTACTACCCTTCCCTCGATAGGTTCGACAAGCTCACTATAAGTGAGAAGGGGGGAAGGGGAATCTTTTATCGTCAGGAATATTCGCAACCAAACGGAGACGGACCTTGTTTAACAACCGGTCCTTCGGGAATTGTAGACGGAGTATTATCCGCTTATAGAAAACCAAACTTTTCTTTTAATTTTCTCTCCACTATCTCCGGAACGAAATTGGTTATATCTCCGTTGAAACGGGCAATGTCTTTGATCAGGTTGGAGCTCAAGTAGGTATAGTTCTCGGACGGCATCAAAAACACGGTCTCGGTTTGGGGAGCCAGATTCCGGTTCATCAAAGCCATCTGGAACTCGAACTCAAAATCCGATACCGCTCTTACCCCCCGGATAATGGCATGAGCATTGCGCTCCTTTGCCAGATGGGCCAGAAGCCCGTTGAAAAGCAAAATCTCCACTCCCTTCAGATCGGCGGTGGTGGCTTGGACCATTTCCTGTCTTTCCTTACCCGTAAACAAAGCACTCTTGTTGGGATTGTCGGCGATGGCAATGACCATCTGATCAAAGAGCATTAGTCCGCGGTGTATCAGATCCAGATGACCGTTGGTAATGGGATCAAAGCTACCCGGATATATAGCAATTTTCATAAAATCTCCTTTGCGCATATTTTTATGTTCGTTTTTACACCTTATCCCGATCCAGCAAGGTACTGTTGAAAAACCCAAATCGCAGGGCTAAATGCCCTGCTCTATGGATGATAAATGATTATCACCCATTGGGGGTGGGGATTTCCTACGGATC
>JBDROD010000118.1:0-4070 GCA_043810415.1 Candidatus Zixiibacteriota bacterium
AATTACGTATATTTCAACACCGGCGGTAATTTGCAGACCACGCACGGTTGGGCTTCATCCAATGCCCAATATTCCGGTCATTCCTCCCTGGGGGACGTCAATAAAGACGGCTACCTGGATTTTGCCGTTTCCAACTATATCGCCTCCAGTTGGGGAAAAACTACGGTTCAGCTTTATCTAAACTCGGGCGGCGCGCTGTCGGCTGCCCCCTCGTGGGAATCTGCCGACTCCATGCACACTTTCTCTTGTGCTTTTGGGGATGCGGATGGGGACGGTGATCTGGATCTGGCAGTAGCGTGCGGGGAATCGTATAACAGCATTTATGAACGTCAGCGGATATATTACAATGACAACGGTAATCTGGAGACCACCCCCTCCTGGACCTCCACCGACAGCACCCCCTGTTACGACGTGGAATGGGTGGACGTGGACAACGACGGGGATTTGGATCTCTCTTTCATCTGCTCCATAGGACCGGCTTTTATATATTACAATAGTGGCGGCGTGATAGAGACGACTGCTTCCTGGAGCTCAGGCGGATATTATGACGGAAATACTCTAAACTGGGGGGATATGGACAACGATGGTTTTCTGGATTTAGCCGTTGCCAATAATTACCAGCTGGGACAGCCCGGGTATTTTCAGGTTTACCACAACGTCAACGGGACTTTGAATACCACCCCGGTTTGGCAATCTAGTACTCAGGGATATGGTTCCTCCGTCTCCTGGAGCGACGTGGATAACGACGGGGACAAGGATTTGACTGCCGGCAGGTGGTGGGGATTTTCCGAAGTCTACGAAAATATCAGCGGAATTTTGACTACCTCCCCCGCCTGGCAGTGCAGTGCCAGCTACAAGGTGGTGGTGGAGGAGATGGTCTGGGGGGATGTGGATGGAGACGGGGTATTGCACGTGGGAAAGGAAACCCATACAGGGAACGGAGCTAAGAAGGTCTTCTACCTGAATCATTATCCGGCGCATTCGTTGGAGAAGGTGATAGCCGACGGGGATACTCTCGACATTACTCAATATTGCTTCAATTTGGCTTCGGGCTGGGTATCGGTTGCTACCGCTCCGTCATCCGATATAGTTTTTGATTATCACTACTCCTTCAAACCCGATCTGGCAGTCAGCAACTGGGAGGCGGCGAATATAATGTTCAAGAACATCGCACCTGCCTATGTGGCTGGGGACGTTAACAGGAGCGGTGAAGTGGAAGTGGGGGATGTCGTTTTCCTGATCAACTATCTCTACAAAGCAGACTCACCACCGAACATCACCCAGGGGGGTGATCCGAATAACGACTGCATCATCGACGTGGCTGACGTTATCTATCTGATAAACTATCTGTACAAGGGAGGACCGGCACCTTTGGAAGGATGCGCATAAAGTCAGGTTTAAGGTGTCAGGTGTAAGGTGAATACGGTTATTCTCAGTGGATCGTTGATCTCTGTTGAAAAGTATAACCTGGTTTCTGAGAGGAGTCTTCTTCTATAACCGCTTGATTAGCTAATGGCAGACACGTAGGGGTGGAGCTTCAGCTCCACCCTTTTTTAACACACCTGCAGATGTATTGTTGTTGCGGGGCACCCTCACCCCGCAACCCTCATTACATCTGCGGATTTTGAAACTTATTAGCTTGATCTCCTTTTTTATCCCCCTTTTTGAATATAGATCCGACTAACAGCGCCACTCCGATAACCACTAAGATCAAGGGCCACATCCTCCCTAAATCCGGGATGATGTCCAAATTCGATAACAGGAAAATCAGCCCGATGCCCAACACTATCAGCCCACCGATTAGCATACCGTGCCTATCGTCTTTTTCCGTCTGGTAGTTCATTATTCCTCCTTTTGAATTCAATTCTCTTTACGGTAAAATAGTGCTTTTTGTTCCAAAGCCCAAGTAGAAATCAACATTATTGTCTTATCCGACGGGGTGCAAAAATCTCTTCTTCCAGCCAATAACCTGATAACCAACTCCCGTATACAGGAAAAATGGATATCCGAAAATCGATAATATTGTCGTCTTTTTATGGTCTGGAAAATAATTGCCGGGGACGCAAGAATTTTCTTGACAAGCCGATGGGAAATATATATTAATTCGCCGAAATTTGGCAGCCAGCTTGGTAAATCATTGTTTCGGCAGATATGATTATCAGAAAATAACTTATTTTGTTTCTTGATGCAAACCAAAGCCAATGCGTTCGGATGAACGTGATTGTTAGGAGGTGAGTGAGATGAATTGCGCATCCTGCGGAGACAAAATCAAGGGCGACCCTGTGTGGCTGGATGATGAACCCTTTTGCTGCGAAGAATGTGCCGATATGGGTCCCTTGGATGAGGATGAGGAGTTAGAAGAAGAGGAAGAGGAAGAAGAGGAAAAATAAGCTCGACTTTTCCAAAAAAGAGATTTTGGCAGTTTCTGGGAAAACTGCTGAAGAGAATCAGCTAGTAACCTTTAGCTTCCGCTCACGGGAGCGGTCACCTGACCTCTCCTCCGGGTGGTCGTTAGACCGTAGGAGGTGAAACCAGATGGGTTGTTGCTCCAAACCGATGAAGGGAACCAAGAAAGGAAGCAGTACCAAGAAGACTACCAAGAAGTAGTCTGACCGGTAAGAGATATAGAGAAAGGCCTTCCCAGTAAAATGAGGAGGCTTTTTTTATGCTAATCCTCTATAAGAAATACAGTTAAAGTGTCAGGTTAAAGGCGAAAGAAAGATTTCGTTTGTAATCATTAAACTTTGAACATTGAACTTTAAACGCTTTTCGTTTTTTCTGTCGTTTTTTCTTGTTTTTTTACAGACAATTGCGTAATATTACAAACTTGTCGGAGCGTAAAGAAACAAACTATAACCGAACATTGGATCAATCAGTTAATAGACTTAAGTTGATACTGATCTCAGCACAAAGGAGGTAAAGGTAATGGCAACGGCAGATAAGAAGGCGGATTTAGCCGGACCAGGCATAGGCAACTATGACGATTTGGAGAAGATCCTGCCCCAGGATTATCACTCGCTTTTGACCCCCAAGGAGACCATGCAGGCGCTCTTTGCGGTGAAGCACTACATTGAGGAGAACCTGTGCAAGGAGCTGAACCTGATCATGGTTCAGGTTCCCTTGATCGTTGATGTGGAGAGCGGCGTGAACGATATGTTGGATCGGGACGGCTCGCGAACCCCCATTCAGTTCCACATCTCCAACGATTATGAGAAGCACCCCATCGATGCCCAGGTGGTGCAGGCAGCCACCAAGTGGAAACGGGTGGCGCTAAAGCAGTTTGGGATGAAGGTGGGAGAGGGTCTGTGCACCGACATGAAAGCGGTTCGCAAGGACTACTTCCTGGACCACGATCACAGCTCTTACGTGGATCAGTGGGATTGGGAGAAGGTGATGACCCCCGAGCAGCGCAATCTCAATTTCCTGAAGGATACGGTAAAGGGGATCTGGAAGGTTTTGGTCGGTGCGGAGAAGCATGCGCAAAAAATGTTCCCCCAGTTGAAGACCGATAAATACCCGAATCTCCCCGAAGAGCTTAAATTTCTGCATGCGGAAGAAATTCTGGACATGTTCCCCGACCTGCCGCGTAAACAGCGCGAGACCGCCATCCTGCAGAAATACCCTGCGGTCTTCATCATCGGCATCGGTTGGACACTGAAGGATGGTTACCCGCACGAGATGAGAGCCGCAGATTACGACGACTGGGTCACCGAGACCAAATCAGAGTCCGGCAAACCCATGCATGGTTTCAATGGTGATATTCTGGTCTGGAATCCGATTACCAAGCGCCGGCACGAGCTGACCTCCATGGGCATCCGGGTCACCAAAGAGACGCTTAAGAAACAATTGGAGATGACCGGACAGCTCGATTTCCTCAAACTGCCCTATCACAAAGCGATCCTGAACGACGAGATTCCACTTTCTATCGGCGGTGGCATCGGACAGTCCCGCACGTATATGCAAATACTCAAGAAGGCCCACTTGGGAGAGGTCAGCGTTACCGTATGGCCCAAGATTTTAAAAGATATGTGCCATAAAAAGGACATACACGTGCTGGAGTAATAGAATAT
>JBDROD010000119.1:0-2834 GCA_043810415.1 Candidatus Zixiibacteriota bacterium
TCCCTTGGGCGAAGAATAATCTCCCCTTATCCTCGATCAATCGTCCCTCCAAGGAGAGCTTATCTCCGATCTTGACCATCTTTCTGAACCTTACCTTTATTTCGCTGGTCAAACAGCTTTTCCCCTGAGCTAAGACCGCTCGGATCATGACTTCATCCAGAAGAGTAGAGAGTATTCCTCCGTGCAGGACGTCCTTATATCCCTGAAAATTCGGTCCGGCGGTGTATTCTGCCACTACCCGGTCATCCTTCAGATAAAAGGGGACGTTCAAGCCGATGGGGTTTTCGTCACCACAGACGAAGCACTGGGGATATCGTTCTAACGGTTTCATATTCCAAAATCCATTGTGCAGATTCGTTTTTCGGATGTCGGTTACGGATTGGGTTACGTATCGTAAATCGTATTTAGGTTTCATCTTTCGTGTTTACACGACAAACGACAGACATTCCCCGACAAACGATACGTAACCTCAACCGCACACTCAAACTCAAACAAAAAGGTGGTGAGCCAAAGCCCACCACCTTTTCATTCATTCCGGTGAATGATTAATTGTGATTTGTTCCGACTATTTCTGTTCGGGAATCTCCAGAACTTTGGGCTCTTCCGTGATAGCGGAAACCGCGTCGGTGCCAAAGCTGGAAAGCTCAAAGGTGGCATCGGGAGTCGAGGTCTTCACCATCCCAAAAAGCGGGATTTTGGCGGTGCTCCAAACGTCGGCAGTGGTTTTATCCGTGGCGGTGTAACGCATGTGAGCGCAATCGAAGGTCTGATCCCCAACTTTCAACTTCTCCGTTCCCAGGTTTTTTATCCTGGGTTGATTAATTGAGTCGGTCTTGGGAGTG
This sequence comes from Candidatus Zixiibacteriota bacterium, assembly GCA_043810415.1. GTDB lineage: Bacteria > Zixibacteria > MSB-5A5 > MSB-5A5 > SM1-73 > CAIVRH01. The sequence continues at coordinate 843 of JBDROD010000119.1, forward strand.
GGCGAGGCATTGATCATCTGGATCATCGCCTGGGGGAGTTCCAAGGCTTGCTGTTTGCCTTGTTTGATGATCATCCGGTACACGGTCCCGATATCCTGGGGATTGCCGGAGATGAGCATTTTGGTGATAACCGCGTCCCCGGTTGCGGGATCGATATCTCCTATCTCGTACCAGTAAATATCCTCATCTTTATCCGATTTTTCCTTGCCCACGATGGACAGCTTAGTTGATTTTACCATTTTGTTCTGCGCGTAGGTAGATTTGTAAATCACATAAGAGCCTACCGGCGGCATCTTGAATTCACCATACATCTTGGGCATGTTGGGAATTCCGGGCATCTGAGCTGAAGACAATTGGGTCCCCGCTAAAAAGAAGACCACCACTGCCGTCATAATCAGATACCTGAAGGACTTCTGAGAGCGCATGACTCTCCTCCTTTCCTGTATGTTATGATTTTAGGTTAAAGTTTGCTATTTTAATTAAACCAAAATCCATTTCCCGAGTGTTGAGGTGATTAAGAATGTAGGTTGTAACACCTCCTCTTGTTTTATGTATTGCTTTTTTCTATATCGACTAATTTAGCCACTATTTTACTGGCAAGTCAAGTCTTTTTTTGGATTTCGATCAGGCAGGTTAATCTGTTACGCTGCGATGGAATTCATCTTCCGTATGTTTATCCTCGTATTCCTATGAACTGTATCGAGTAAGAAGTTACGATTACCCAGCGTCCATGCAAGCTCTGATATTTGCCACACATCCAAGATAAAACCGAAACATATAACGATACGCAACCTAAACCCAAACCGATGGACGATAAATCAACCCGGTTAGAAAGTTCTTGGTGAATTTTATCCTTACATCTATTAGGCTCTTACTTTATCACATAAATGATTGACTTCTTAAATACGATACCGTAAATTTTGTTTGAGGGAACAATCCAAGCCGGAGGTGAATAATGTCAGAGGACTTTAAAGAGGGGTCCCAGGAGGGGAATGTGCAGCCAGGGGAGAAGGAATCCAGAGAGGAAATCGAACGTCCGGGAAAGCTGAAGCATGAGCGCCTTAAACAGGAGCGGATTCAGGAGGCGCAGTACAAAGAGAAACAGAGGGGTTTCAGAAAAACCCTTATCCAGAAAGGAAAGCACATTTTCGACCGGATGAGAAAATCCAAATTCCTCGGAGGAACCAAAGGTCGACGGGGAGCGTAAGAAATTTAAAATTCAAAGAGAAAAATTCAAAATTAGAACCTTAAATCTTTGACCTTTAACCTAACACCTGAATTTATGTCTCCTCCCGATAAAAAGACCGTCGAGAAAATAAAGGCATTAAGAGAGCAGATCAACCGCCACAATTATCTTTATTATGTGCTGGATAATCCGGAGATCTCCGATGCGGAATATGATCGGCTGTTCGATGAGCTGGCGGAGCTGGAAAAGAGATATCCGGAGCTGGTGACTCCCGATTCTCCCACCCAGAGGGTAGGCGCAGCGCCTTTGGAGGAATTCAAGACGGTCCGGCATTCGCTTCCCATGCTCAGCTTGAACAAAGCCACCTCTGAGACGGAATTTCTCGATTTTCACCGAAGAGTTTTAGAGCTTTCCGGTGTTGACGAAAAGAAAATCCAATATGCGGTCGAGCCGAAATTCGACGGTCTGGCGATCGAGCTGGTCTATCGCAAAGGAGTATTTTCCGTCGGCTCCACCCGGGGGGATGGGGTGGTGGGTGAAGATGTGACCCAGAACCTTCGGACCGTCAAGACGATTCCCCTTAAGCTATTGGGTAAGAAGATACCGGATTTGATCGAAGTCCGCGGCGAGGTGATAATAAACAAGGATGATTTCGCCAAACTGAACCGGCAGAGGGAGAAAAAAGGGGAGGAGCTTTTTGCCAATCCCCGCAATGCGGCTGCCGGATCGGTGCGCCAGCTCGATTCGAAGATCACCAGCTCCCGACCTTTGAACATGTTCGTCTATGGCATTGGCAGGGTGGAGGG
>JBDROD010000120.1:0-5452 GCA_043810415.1 Candidatus Zixiibacteriota bacterium
TGGAGGAACATTTGGAGAGTTTGGGAGAGTTCATAAAAAAGAAGGTCAAATCGGAATCGAGCAGCTTCGTCCTGGGGTTCGTCACCTCCAGCCTGGTTTTCTGTATCGGTCCCATGACCATCGTGGGTTCCATTCAGGACGGGGTGAGCGGGGATGCCGGCTTGCTTTATGCCAAGTCGGTTTTAGACGGTTTTGCCTCGCTGATTTTCGCCTCCAGTCTGGGGATGGGGGTGCTCTTTTCTTCTCTGACCGTTCTGATTTTTCAAGGAGCCTTGACCATATTGGGAACGAAGCTCTCTTTTCTTTTAAGACCGGAAGTTTTGGATGAATTGAGCGCCACCGGAGGTTTGATTATCGTCGGGATAGGATTCTACCTTTTGGGGATAAAGAAAATCAAAGTGGGCAATTTCCTGCCAGCTCTGATCGTGGTGGTGATCCTGGTTTTGTTGTTCAAGTAGTGCAAAATATGATCAAAACACGGAACCTGAGTTTGCGTATAAACTTCAACTTCTTTTGCGGGAGGGCATTTCATGTCTGCCGTAACCCCAGAGACTAAAATATTGGATTTAAGACCGGAACATGTCCGCAACAAATTGGGAAGCGAAAGCAAAGTCTGTTTGCTGAACTCACACGACATCTTCCAAGTGCTGAAAGACGAAAAAGTTATCGTGATGGCAGGTAATACCAGGATCAAGCACGTGATTCCGGGAATAATGAGAGCAGCGGAAAAGTTGGATTCGGTGGTAGCTTTCGAATTGGCCAAAACCGAAGGGAGCGTGGACGGTGGTTACACCGGACAGACTCCTCAAGTGTTTTTTGAAACCATCATAGGATATGCAGAGGAGATGAAGTTCTCGAAACCATTTTTCATTCACGGCGATCACACCACGGTAAAAGACAGCACACCGGAGGCATTCAATTCCGCCCAACAACAGATAGAAGCAGAACTTGACGCCGGTTATACCTCTATAGCCATCGACGCCTCGTTTAACGAGCTGGAGGATAACATCAGGATCACCAGCCAACTGGCTGCCCTGATCTTCCCGCATGGTTTGGGTCTGGAGGTGGAGGTGGGAGAGGTCAAATCCGCAGGACAGGAAGCGGTCATCACCACGGTAGAGGAGGCTACCGCTTTTATCGATGGAGTGGCCGACCATGGAATTCACCCCGATCTTTTAGCCATAAACAACGGCTCCAAACACGGCAATTATCTAGAAGGGGAGAAGATCAATATCGACCTGAATCGGACCAAGGAGATATTCGAGGCGATCAAAACGAAAGGGGTGTGCATCGCCCAGCACGGGATCACCGGCACACCTTTGGAGATAGTGGGCAAATTTGCCGACTTTGGCATCCGTAAAGGTAATGTAGGAACCGAATGGCAGAACGTCGCGCACGAGTTTATGCCCAAAGACCTCATGGATCAGATGAAAAAGTGGGCCAGCCACAACAAGAAGGATATAAAATTCACCACCAGAGAGTTCAAAAAAGAGATCGATTCCATCCCCCGGAAGAACGTCCAGCAGATAGAACAAAAAGCATACGAGGTGGCATGCTCCTATATAACCGGTTTCAGAGCCAGGAATTTGGCTAGTCTGGTTAAGATGAAACTGGTAGGATAAGTTAAAGCTGAAGCTGTACTCTCCTTCTGTTATTGACTGGCGAAAAAGCTTGACAAACCGTAATTTTGATGTATTATATCAAGTAATCTAAAAGAGGTGAGACTATAGAATAAATTGTTAAAGGGTTTGTTGGGATAAAGTACCAGGATGCTTGGAGTTTGAACTCAAAGATGGACTGACCAAGCATATCTGTTCTAGATCTTTAGGATTTCGCCTAAGTCGATGTTTTATTGCTTATGGGAAACCGAAGAAAAAACCCTTTAACTCAAAGAGAGCATGTAAACCTTGTTGCCGAGTGGTTCACCCGGGCAGTCATAACTTCCGGGATTGTAGATTTGGAACTGGCTCGGCTTTTTTATTTATGAGACATTTTGGCATTACCATATTCCTGCTTATAATACTGGGGCAGATGCCGAGCTTAGCAGGTATTGCATCCGGGTCCAACTCTATTTCAGAATATGACGACATACAGGTTCTGAAATCAGACCAGGATGGGGTGATCTTCAAGTATCTGGTTCCGGAGATAAATCTGAGTAAAATCGAGCTGGGTGGACGGAATTTCGATTTGATCAATATCGAAAGATGTGCCCTTTCCAATCTTCCGGGGAAACCGCAGCTTCCGGTGAGAACGGTGTGGATCGGGGTTCCCTTGGAGGGGGATGTGACGGTGGAGATTTTGGAAAACACAGAAACCGAAAGGACCGGGGTGAACCTGGCATATGCCGTAAAGATAGAACCGGGTCAGGAAAACCCCGTGGGTTATAATCTCAGCCCCATGAAAACCAAGGATACCCAGGATGCATTTCTTCCTGAGGGGATAGTTACCTTTGATCCTCCTGTTTTCTTGAGAAACCAAAGAGTAATTGAATTGAATATTTTCCCGGTCCGGTATAATCCTGCCCGGAGAAGCATCAAGCAAAGCTCACAGATTACGGTGAAGGTTAATTTCTCAAGCAGGGGGGAAGAAGGTCTGGTCAGAGAAAGAGATCTGTTCGAGAATATCTACCTGAATACCCTGCTTAATTACGACCAGTCGCGGGGATGGAGAAAAATCCCGGAGGATATGGGACGACTGAAACCTTCTACGGTTTACCCTTTCGATTATTCGAATTACTGGTACAAGCTGATAATCAAGGAAAACGGGTTATACAAAATCGATCGGACCATGCTGATCCAAGCCGGGGTGCCGGTAAGCTCCGTAGATCCCCGCACCCTGCGTTTGTTCAATGGCGGAGGTAAAACACTGCCTCTGGACAATTCCAGTCCTTATCTGTCGCTTGTAGAGTTAGCCATATTCGTCTCCGGGGAGGAGGATGTTAAGTTCGATGCGAGCGACTTTATCCTTTTCTACGGCTGGCCTCCCAACGACTGGGATTACGACTCCACCGGCAAAATCGCAACTTATAATGTCAATCCCTTTACCAATGATAACGTCTTCTGGCTGACCTTTAATCCCACCTCCCCGTTTCCCGAACCCCCTAAAAGGATGCAGACCAAAGATGGAAGCCCAACAGGCCTCAATCCACCTCAGAAATTCCAATCCAGGATTCATTATGAACAGGATAAGACCTTAAGATATTATTCATCCGGCTACGTGGCGGATTATTTCCGCTGGTACTGGATGGTAACGGCCTCCACCAGAATGTTTGCCAGCCTGCCGGGAGCAATTCCCCAGGATACCTGCACCATCAAGGTGAGACATACGGAGTCCAACCCGAATGTCTATGTCAACACCGTCTTAGCCGAGATCGTGGATTCCCTATCCACCGCTTCCTTGACGGTGGCTCAAAGCTTCGATTTTCACGGAGGGGTGGTGGATACCCTGGATATAACCTTTCCCGGGTTGGTCTACCTGGACTGGTACGAGATCGAATATCCCAGGAGATTTGAATGTTACGAGCGGCAGCTGTTATTTGAGAATCCAGAGAATGCCGGCGTGGTACAGTTCAATATATCCAATCTGTATTCCGCCCAATTCTATTTGTTGGATATAACCAGTTATTTTGACGTTAAGAGAATGGAAGGTCTGCAGATAGAAGGGGAGTTTGCTAGATTTCAAGATACCGCATCCGCCGACTTCAAAACCAGATATTTTCTGGTGGATGAGAGCAAGCTCAAATCACCCGCCGAGTTTTACTCAGACGGGAATTCCAGCTTAAAAGAGCTGTCGCATCAAGCCGATTTTCTGATCATCACTCCGGCGGTATTTTATGATCAAATGCAGAGTTTGAAGAATTTCCGGCATTCATACAATCAGATGTCGGTGGAGGTAGTCAAAGTTCAGGATATCTACGATGAATTCTCCGGCGGTCTGGTGGATCCGGTGGCTATTCGGGACTTTTTGAAATTTGCCTACAAAAACTGGAGCCAACCTGCCCCGGCATATACTCTTTTGGTGGGGGATGGGAATTACGATTACAAAAACAATCTGGGTACAGGAGCGGTAAATTTGATCCCACCCTTTACCCCGGTTTGGGAAGGGGACCGTTCCGTCTCGGACGAAAATTACATCTATTTCGGCAAATACGGTTATCTGGACTCGGATTCCGCTTATGTTCCGACAAGTCGCCAGCTGGACATGGTGATCAGCCGCTGGCCGGTGAAGACGAAAGATGAAGTGACGGCGCTTTTGGACAAAGTGATCGGATATGAGCAAACTCCGGAATTCGGAAGCTGGCGGAATCTCATCACCCTGGTGGCGGATGACGAATTCACCAACGAGTCGAATTCCGAAGCATTTCATACCCAGGATACCGAAGAGCTGTCGAAGTATCACGTTCCGGCCAGTTTGAACCAATCCAAGATATACCTGATGGAGTACCCTTTCGATTTCAAACAGGAAAAGCCTCAAGCCGAGGAAGCCATCATCAATGCTTTCAATTCCGGCACGATCATAGTCAACTACATGGGGCACGGCAATCCGGACGTGTGGTCCCACGAGAGGGTATTCAAGCGGACTCAGGATATCCCCCGGCTGAACAATTTGCGCAAGCTCCCCCTGGTGTATACCTCCTCCTGCAGCATCGGATTGTTTTTCAATCCCATCGGCGAAGGGATGGCGGAGGAGCTATTGAGAGCGGAGGATAAGGGAGCCGTCGCCACCGTTTCCGCCACCTGGCTGGTTTATCCGGATCCCAATGCCGCTTTAAATTTCAAAGTGTACGATCTGCTCCTTAAAACCGACTCCCTTTCCATAGGCGAGGCGCTCTTTACCGCCAAGCTTTTGCGGCAGCCCAATTCCAATGATAGGCAGTACGTTCTCTTTGGCGATCCGGTCATGAAGCTCGGCGTGCCGGAACTGAGGGTGAAGATCACCTCGGTTTCACCGGACACTTTTGCGGCTTTAAGCTTAGTAGAGGTAAAGGGAGAGGTTAAAGACGACAAGGATAGTGTATTCACCGGCTATAATGGGGTGGCTAAGATCACGGTCTTCGATTCCCAAAGGAAGAGGATACACACCATGCCCAACGGCGGGAAAGTGTATTACGATCTGCCGGGCTTGGTGATTTTCAAAGGGGATGCGGAGGTGACAAATGGGAGTTTTGCGGCTAATTTTGTGGTACCCAAGGATATCAGCTATGGAGGCAATACCGGCAGGATCAGCGTCTACCTTTCCAACCAAGATCAGGACGGGACGGGGGTTTTGGATTCACTGGTGGTAAGGGGATCGGATACCACCGTGGTAGATACAATAGGGCCGGAGATAACTTTGAGCATTGATGATCAGACCAGCTTCAGCCAGGGTGAAACCATCCTGCCTAACTCTTTGCTTAAACTCTTTTTATTCGACGAGAACGGCATAAACATCACCGGGGAGGTGGGACACGGAA
>JBDROD010000121.1:0-9544 GCA_043810415.1 Candidatus Zixiibacteriota bacterium
GTGGAAATTTCACAAGCTAGAGGATTCGGACCTGTATGCAGTAATGAAAAGTCTGAAGTATTGAGCCATACAGTTGATAACTGACAAAGTAGCAAGAATGATAAATAGCGGTTCAAGCTGGCGTATTTGAATTATAAACACTATTACGGTAATAACCCAAATCCAGGAGTTCAGTTTACCCCAATTGGTAGACATCAAAACCATCCCTCTTCTTTTCACCATAATGACGCCAGCTATCAAAGTTAGAATATCTTTAAAGAATAATAAACTTGCTGTCCAAAGGGGAAAGCCCCGATGGATAATGATGAAAACCACAAAAACTGCCAGACCCAGCTTGTCTGCTACCGGATCCAAGATTTTCCCCAGATCCGTAACCTGATTCAAACTTCTAGCCGCATAACCATCAAGCACGTCGGAAGTAATGGCTAACACCATCAGAATGCAGGCTATGACGAAACCCGATTGGGTATCCTGTGCTAAAAAGTAAAAAATGAACGGAAGAATTAGAATCCGGAAAATCGCAAGAAGATTAGGCAGCAAAAAGAAATCTCGTGTTCTTATGAGCATCTTTAGATTGCTTTTATATTCTACTACAAAACTTAAACTGTAAATTCATATAGTAACTAATAAACGCTGATCCTGCTATTCCAATATTCAATCTCTGGCAGAAATATTCGATATCCGAATCATCTCTTGGGCTTGTTTCATGGTTACCTCGCTTATCTTCTCGCCGGAGATCATTCTGGCTATCTCTTTAACCTGCTCCTCTTTTTCTAATCTTTTTATTCTGGAGACAGTTCGACCTTTGACGGTTTCTTTGAAAACCTTGAAATGATGGTCCGCTTGGGAAGCGATCTGTTGAAGATGGGTAATTACGATCACCTGATGAGTTAATCCCAAATTTTTCAATGCCTTGCCGACGACGGATGCAACCTCCCCTCCTATACCTACATCTATCTCGTCAAAAATCATTGAGGATACCTGATCGGTCTTCGCCAAAATGGATTTAAGTGCCAGCATAATCCGGGAGATCTCCCCTCCGGAAGCGATCTTGGCCAAAGGTTTAAGCTCTTCCCCTGGATTAGGGGAGACAAAAAACTCCACCTCATCCATACCTCTTTCGGTTACCTGATACCTCTTACAGTCTAGCTCTGCCAAGCCATTGACAACCTCTCGCTGCATAATCCTGATGTCGAATTTGATCCTCTCCATCCCCAGGTCAGCCAGCGATCTTTTGATCTTCTGGGACAGCTCTGCGGCTTTGCTTTTTCGTTTACGTGAGAGTAAAAGGCAATTCTCCACCAAAATTTTCGAAAGTTCTTTTATTTCACATTCCAAACTACCGATAAGCTCGTCCTTATTTTCTATCCGCTCCATTTCAATTTTAATCTGTTCTTGGTAGGTTAAGAGCTCTCGAACATTTTTCCCATACTTTTTCTTTAATGTGGAGAGGAGATTCAGTCTCTCCCTTATTGCCTCCAACCTTTCCGCATCAAATTCCAGTCGATTCTTATAATCTTCAAGGAACCTGATTATCTCCTGAAGCTTAATAACCAGAGATTCCAAATTTGCATCCGTATCTTTTAATCTTGAATCGACCTGCGCTCCCTTATTGAGCTCCTTGGAAAGCAAGGTGATCCTTTCTAATATGGATGCTTCGTTTTCGTAGAGCTGGTGGTAGAGATTGGAAGATAGCTCAAACAGGAGCTCAACGTTCTCCAATACCTTCCTTTCCTCCAGCAATTTATCCTCTTCGTCGGGATTCAAATCGGCTCTCTCGATCTCCTGCATCTGAAATTCGTACAGACTTCTTTTTTCCAGATCCATCTTCCTGCTGCTTAGCAGCTCCTCCAACTCCTTTTGCTTATCCATAAGACGGTGGAAATCATCTCTAACCCGACCGGAACATTCGCCCAGATCGCCAAATTGATCCAAATACCCTATGTGACTCTCTATATTCAAGAGCGACTGGTGTTCGTGCTGTCCATGCAGATCAGCCAAGCGGTCGCCGATTGACTTCAAACTGCTTAAAGTAACCAATCGGTCATTGACATAACACTTGCTCTGCCCTTTGCTCAGTATTTCCCTTCGGATCAGTATACTATCATCCACCACCGTGATTCCCAGTTCTTCCAGCGTAGCTTTTTCGTTTTGATCCCTTTGCAGTTCGAAAACCGCTTCGATGGTGGCGGCATCGAATCCGGTCCTTACTGCTTCACTGCTGGCTCTTTCACCCAAGATCAGATTTACTGCTCCCACAATGATCGATTTTCCCGCACCGGTGGCACCGGTGATAATGTTTAAACCCGGATAAAATTCCACTTCCAGATCATCCACCAAAGCGTAATTTTTTATCCGGAGAACTTTCAGCATAATAAAGAATTATGAGTGAAGAGATTCAAGCGAATTTTGCTTACGAAGGTGTGAATACATCTCTGGTATGATTAACCTTGTTTTAGTTTCTTTATTTCCAATTGGATATTACAAGGACACCCTTTAAAGCCGTTAAACCTTTACACCTTTTGGCCTTTGAGTTTTTCAATCCCCGATCTTGGGTCGGGCACCCCAGTGTAATTTGGTTCTCAGGATTTCGTAAAAGGATCTATCTCTTAATTTTACTAGATTGACCGAATGATTGGCTTTTCGGATTAATACTGAGCTGCCTGATTTCAAATGAAAAGCAACCTGGCCATCGATGGTCAAACCCGCTTCACGTGAATCCAATTCTACCGTTACCTTCAAGGTTTCCTTCTCGGAGAACAGGATGGTTCGCGAAGCTAAGGTATGAGGACAAATCGGTGAAACGATCAGAGCATTCATTCGAGGGTTAATGATCGGTCCTCCTGCTGCCAGGTTATATGCCGTGGAACCACTGGGGGTGGAGATGATTAACCCATCTGCGGAATAGGAGCAGATGAACTCGTCATCGGCATAAAGATGCAACAGGAAAAGCCGTGCTATCTCTCCTTTGTCAATCACTATGTCGTTCAGAGCATACTGTTCGAGTTTCTTGAGTCCCTCTACTTCAGTCTCAAGAACCATTCTCTTCTCGATGAAATAATCTCCTTTCTTAAGCCTATTAAGAGTGTTCTTTAGATCGTTGGAATTGATTTCGGTTAAAAATCCGACTCCACCCAGATTGATACCTAAAATGGGAGTCTTATGCTCCCCCACTGCCCGGGCGGAAGCGAGCATGGTGCCATCCCCTCCCAATGAAATCAACACGTCGCATTCTTGCCATAGTTCCTTTGCCGGTAAAGCTGCTTCCGAATGACCTACCACCGGGGCAAGCTCTTCTCCTAAGAAGAAACCGACATTCTCTTGACTGGCCCAGCGGATGATCTCTTCCACCACCCCCTTGGTCATCTCTTTTCTTACGTTAGCAATAATTCCGATACTTTTCATAACATGATCTAAAGTTAACAGGTTTTTGAAATGAGAATCGTTAAGAAAACTGGAGTGTACAAATTTTGGCGAACCTCTTTACCGTGCGGGTTCAAAAAATTGCTCGAATAGATATATTTAGTCATCTCAAACTCTTAGATCAGATGCGATTTCCAATTCTATATTTCTTTCGAATTCACTAAAACTCATGTCTTTGTTTTATGCATCCCAACTTTTCCTGAAGCAGTTTTCGATTCCAGAATTCTCTTGACGGTCTGTATAATTCCATTCTTATCCAGTCCCAACAGACCGAGAAGCTGGTTTCTGGAACCATGTTGGATAAACTCGTCCGGGATACCCATCCTTTTTATCGATGAACGGTCAAGATCATTCGCTTCGGCAAATTCTAAAATCGCCGAACCGAACCCTCCCAAAAGTGCATTCTCTTCTACGGTGATTATCTTATCGAATTCTTTCAAAATATAAGTGAGCATTTTCTGGTCCAAGGGTTTTACAAAACGTGCGTTCACCACCTCCGCCTCTATTCCCTCGTCCAAAAGCTGGCGGGACGCATCCATCGCCGGATATACCATCGATCCCACTGCCAGAATGGCCACATCCTTTCCTTCTTTTAGTCTTTCCCAAGTCCCCATTTCAATCCGAGAGTATGCTTCGGTAATCACATCGGGAATTAGAGTCCGGGGATACCTGATGGCAACCGGACTCTTTCCCCAATTAACCGCAAAATAAAGCAAACCCTTCAGCTCATTCCCGTTCTTGGGTGCAGCAATAATCCAGTTGGGTATTTGCCGGAGGTAACTCAAATCGAAATCACCGTTATGGGTGGGACCATCGGCCCCCACCACCCCGGCACGATCCACCGCCAGAATCACCGGGAGATTCTGCAGAGCGACGTCGTGAATTACCTGATCAAAAGCCCTTTGCAGGAAGGTGGAGTAAACGGCAAACACCGGCTTTAAACCTAAAGCGGCCAGTCCGGATGCAAAGGTAACGCCGTGCTGCTCGGCAATCCCCACATCGTAAAATCTCCGGGGAAAAACTTTGGCGAATTCCATCAGACCGGTTCCCAGGGTCATGGCGGCAGTGATGGCTATGATTTTTTCGTCTTTCTCCGCCAGTTTTGTCAAAGTACTGCCAAATACTTCAGTATAAGTCAGCTCACCTTGATTCCCATTCGAATTCCCGCTGACTTTATCAAACGCACCAATTCCGTGGAAACGGGGTGCATCCTCCTCTGCATAACTATACCCTTTCCCTTTTCTGGTGATCACATGCAAAAGAATAGGCCCATTCAGGGTTTTCAATTGTTCCAGAGTTTTGATTAATCCTTTGACATCATGTCCATCCACCGGACCGAGATACCGGAATCCCAGTTTCTCAAACAAACTCCCCGGCACCAGGAATCCTTTGATCCCTTCCTCCACTTTCGCCACCATCGCCCTGATCTTATCTCTTCTTTTAAACTTCCCGACCAAGTCCCAAACCTCTGCTTTCAGTTTGTTGTATTTTTCGTCGGTCAACAGATCGGTCATGTATCGGGACAAAGCTCCAACATTTTTGGAGATGGACATTTTATTATCGTTTAGAATGACGATCAAATTCCTTCCGGATGCGCCCGCATTATTCAAACCCTCGAATGCCAAACCTCCGGTTAAAGCACCGTCTCCCACCACAGCAATCACCGAAAACTTCTCCCCTTTCTGATCGCGGGCACAAGCCACACCCAAAGCCGAGGATATGGAAGTGGAGGCATGTCCTACGTTGAAAACGTCGTGCTCGCTTTCCCAGCGGTTGGGAAAACCGCTTAATCCCTCGTATTTCCTAAGAGTATCAAATCTATCTTTGCGTCCCGTCAGAAGCTTGTGGGTATAACACTGATGTCCAACATCCCAGATTATCTTGTCCTTAGGTGAATCGAAAACCCGGTGGATGGCTATAACCAGCTCGATCGCTCCCAAATTCGAAGCCAGATGGCCGCCATTATTGGAAACCACAGTGATGATCTTCTCCCTGATTTCCTTGGCCAACTCGTCCAGTTTATCTAAAGGAATACCTTTCAGATCCGAAGGTACATTGATTTTTTCCAACCACTGACTCATCTTTGTTCCTCAAAACTTACGGGATATCATAAAATCTGCCCACGCCAGCAAAAGCTTTTTGTAGGGTGAATCTGGTAACACATCCAGTTCCGAGCAAGCCTCTTTTATGATTTTCTCTGCCAGTCGTTTGGTTTCCGAGATTCCGCCTAATTGCTCTAAAAGCTGAGTGATTTCGTCTACCTCATCGTTGGTTGCATCCGGCTTTCCCAGTATATTCTCCAAACTGGTTTTCTGTTGAGGGGAAGCCTTTTTAAACGCATAATAGATGATAGTAGTACGTTTTCCTTCCCGAATGTCGGAACCGATGGGTTTCCCCAGCTGTTTTTCGTTGCCCACTATCCCCAAGATATCATCCTGCAGCTGAAAAGCTGTGCCACATTTACTGGTAAAGCTAGATAAAGCCTTAATTTGTTTCTCTCGAGCATCAGTCGTGGAAAGACCGATCATGGCACCGGCTTTGGCTGAATATTCGTATAAAGCGCCCGTTTTCCGCCATAGCATGTCCAGTATCTGTTCTGGCTCAAAGGTTTCGATCCTTTTCTTGGCAAACTGAATATCCAGCGTTTCACCGGATACCAAGGTATTTAGCACATAAGATTCCAGCATCTTGATTAAGGTAAGGGTTATCTCCGGCTTGACGTTTCTTTTCAATGAGCAATCGCACAAAAGACTTACCGCCCACCCTTGTTGTACGTCTCCTGCTAGCACTGCAATATCCCTTCCGTAATCTTTTGCCTGTGAATCTGTATATTGCAGCTCTTGTTTTGCTGTCAGGGATGCTTGCGCATGGACCGTATGTCCGCCTCTCCTCTTATCGTCATTATCAATCAGATCATCGTGAACCAGAGTCCAGGTATGGAACATCTCCACAGCGGCAGCTGCCGGGATGGCATCCTCTTCCCTGCCTCCTACCGCGCCGCATGATATCAGTAATACCGCCGGACGAAGTCGTTTACCTGCTCGGTTGACATAACTGTAAACGGCTTTCTTCAAATGCTCCGGATGAAACCAGCTTTCGAACTCCCTGGAGCAAAGATAAGACGTCACCTGCTTCTCTCTTTTTTCCAATTCGGCAAAAAAATCCAACGTCTGGGTTTTCATCAATATCCCGGGTGAAAAGAATTCTATTTTTGTTTATACAAAGACCAATGTCCGAAAGCTGATTTTTTATAAACTAAGGGTATAATCAGTTTAAGGTTCACCCACTAGAGGTTTCTTTGAACTGTTGACCCTGTTTCCTTTTAATTATTTTTCTTCTTCGTCCAGCAGCTCCGTTTTGAACTCCCCCCTGGTCGTTTTAATCAGTTTCTTCACTTTCTCTTCCGCCTGCGTCAATTTCTGGGTGCAGAAGCGGGACAGTTCGATTCCCTCTTCAAACTTCTTCAATGCCTCCTCCAAGGAGAGTTCCCCTTCCTCCAGTTCACTCACCACCTTCTCCAGTTGGTTTATAGCTTCTTCAAAACTCTTTTCTTTCCCGGATTTCCTACCAGCCAAGTTTCCCTCACTTTTGGATTATACTGGATCGACCAGTTCTACCTTCGATTCAATTTTACCCTTTGAAAATCTTACCTCTATCCGGTCATCCGTTTTCAGATTATCTGCATCTTTTATCACAGTCAATTCCGGCAGCTTGCGGGTGATCGAATATCCTCTCTTTAGAACCGAGGTAGGTGATAATGCCTTGAGCTTCTCCTTGAATAAAGATATGGCATTCGATTTGATTTCAAAGTAGTTTTTTACCCCATCCAATAACTGACCGTAAATTTCGTCCATTTTCTGAGAACGCTGGGCGATGATGTCGAATGGTCGTCTCAAGCCGTAACTCTCTTTTAACCCTTTCCACCTTTGCCGGGAATACTCGATTAAGCCCGTCATATAAGAATCCAATTGCCGTATCTGAGTTTCCATCTGCTCCAAAATCACTCTTTTGTCCGGCACTACCATTTGTGCAGCAGCCGATGGTGTGGGAGCTCTTAAATCCGCTACGAAATCCGCGATAGTGAAATCGATCTCGTGCCCTACTGCTGAAATCACCGGAATCTCGCTTTCGAAAATCGCTCGGGCAACCGTTTCCTCATTGAATGCCCATAGGTCCTCCAACGAACCACCACCCCTCCCCACTATCATCACGTCGATTTTCTTATATATATTGAAATCTTTTATCGCTTGAGCGATCTCCTCTGCTGCTTCCGTTCCTTGAACCCGAACCGGTCGTACAATTATTTTTACGCTGGGAAATCGATCATGGATGATTCTAATTATGTCTCTTATGGCTGCCCCGGTAGGAGAAGTCACCACCCCGACAGCTTCCGGATAAAGAGAAATGGATTTTTTATGTTCCTCATCAAACAAACCTTCTTTTGATAGTTTCTCTTTCAGCTTTTGAAAAGCGATTTCCAACTTGCCCACTCCCGCTGGAATAAGATCAACCACATCCAACTGATATTGGCCGCTCCTCTCATAAACCGTGATATTCCCCTGCACCATTACCTTCAGCCCGTCAGCAGGTTCGCAGCGCAGATAATCCCCCCGAAATTTCCACAGGGTACATCTGATCTGCGAGCTTTCATCCTTCAAAGAGAAATAACGGTGTCCCGAGGAGTGAAAGAGATAGTTGGAGATCTCACCTTCCACCCAAACCGTGGGAAAACTCGTCTCCAGGGTGGACTTTATCTCTTTGGTGATCTCAGAGACGGTATAAAACTTTTCCTGCAAGTACTCCACTGAAGATACGCTCCTAATTCAGACTGATAGGCAGATTGACATCTATATACCTATCAGGCATTCATATTACTTTACAAGTTCCATGGAAATATATGACTATCTCAGCTTTATGTCAAATATTATAATGGTATGGACAGAATCTCAACCGGTTTAATCCCGCAAGATTCACTCCAAAGCAAGCAGGGATGGATAATAATCATCCATCCCTGCTTGCTTTACTTATTACCCTTTCGGGCAAAAGTCTTTTCTTAAGGTTGAGTTATTTTAGTCCCTTTAATTCCACAACCGGACGTTTTGCCCCCACAACATTTCCCACTCATCTTGCCCGAACATCCGGTGGTACCCTCTTTTTGGCAATTCTTAAAGCAATTTGCTTGCTTGTCCTGAATCAGTTTTACTACTTCGGGATTTTTCGATGTGATGGTTAAAATTATTCCGTTATCCACTTTCTTGGACTTAAATTTTATGTCCTTTAAGCCCTCACACTTACAGTTGTTCTTATGTTTTTGGATCGCCTTTGCCACATCCGGATTATCCGAAGTGATTTGCACCGTTACTCCGTTATCGAGGTTGGTTACCTCGACCTTGGCATCCTTCATCATTATAGGACAATTGTCCTTTCCCGGGCAGTTGGGATTATTTCCGCAAGCATATACTGACCATCCAGATAGACATACCCAGGTGAAGATCACCAGTAAGCTAAACCAGAATTTTTTCGTCAACTTGTCACCTCCTCTCACTATTCTAAAGGTTAATTCATTTCTCAAGCATCCAAGTTTTCCTGTTCGGTAAATTCATCCTATCTTCTTTCTGAAGGGCACATGACTCTCTCGCACTTTCCTTGGGGAAGCAATTGTCCTTTTATCAGGTCCAGGAATTTCTTTTGTTGTTCCGGGTTTAAAAGCTCTTTCTCATGCAAGATGTGGTTAACCACATCTTTTTCCAATTCTGTTTGTGCAATTCCTATCTCCTTCAATAAACTATCAATCATCTCCGGATTAGGAACTGGCTGGCTGATCAGATCGACCAGTTCATTTCTTTTATGGTTCAAAATTTCCCTTTTCAGATCAATCCCTTCGGTGAAAACCTTCCTGCAAGCTTCTACGTTCTGCCTTTGGGAATCGGAAAGAGATAACTGCTGACAAATATATTCTCCTGGTGCACAACCTCCACAGGTGTTGCTTCCAGACCCGTACTTCCATCGATAGCCTACGGTGGCTAATGCGGAAATGTTTATCGCAATAAGAAGCAGAATACCTAAAATAATCAATTTTCTTTTCATTATTATTGCTTTTGCTTCGGTAAGTTGTTTTCAG
>JBDROD010000122.1:0-7486 GCA_043810415.1 Candidatus Zixiibacteriota bacterium
GGTGGAGATCAATACCGCCATGGGGACGGCTAAAGCCAGCATCCAGGCCAAATTCAGAACAAAGACCTGCAGGATGACGAAAGCATTCAAGCCCTTGCCGATGATCAGATTCAAAACCTCCAGGATGAAATCCATCACCAGCACGAACATGATCACGGCCAGCCCGAAGAAGAAAGGTCCTACATGTTCCCGGAAAATATAGCGATATAGTATCTTCATGTTAACCAAGTATTGGAAGCTTGTTTTGTATTCGTATAACGGGAATCGAATCTGGAAAACTCATTAATGCTCCATTTGAAAAATCTCAAGGGATGATAAGATCTGCAAGAAATCGAACAGAAAAACCGAATGTCGAGCTTCGTAACACGAACTCCGATACGAGCATGGCAAACGGAAAACGATAAACGAGTATTCCCAAGGCTCGCTTTGATTGATTCTTTTTCTCAGCCAGCCAATATAAGTCTGTTCCCTCTCCGTCACAAGGATTTTTATCCTTGACTTTAATCGGCGGATTGCTCTATATTAATAACTCCAGATTCTCAGACTCGTTTGAAAAAAGAGTCTGGCAAGACCATATCTTATGAAAAACCAGTTTGTAAAGAATCTAAAAGTAGGCAGCGAGCTTACCGAATTATTCGTACTCCGGAAAAAGGAGCTCAAGGAGACTTTTGAAGGGCAGAGGTTCCTTAAACTGGAACTGGGGGACAAGACCGGCAGAATAGACGGGGTGGCTTGGGACAACCCGGAAGAGCTTTACGATCAGGCAGAGACGGGTGATATCGTCAAAATCAAGGGCTGGGTGACCACCTATAAGGAAATGCCCCAGATCAAAGTGGAGAGACTAAAGAAAGCCTCGGAGGGGGAGACCGACATCTCGGATTTTCTACCTTCAGCAGATAAAGACATCGATACTCTTTTCCAGGAGTTCAAAAAAATCTCCGATACCATTGAAAACAATCACCTCAATAAACTAATGCAGCTCATACTGGAGGATCGGTCGATAACCGAGGAGCTGAAAAAAGCTCCCGGAGGAAAGCTGTGGCATCACACCTACGTGGGGGGACTTCTGGAACACACCCTGAAAGTGGCGGATATCTGTGAAAGAGCGGCAAAATCATACGAGCTGATAAATCGGGATCTTTTGATCACCGGAGCTTTGCTCCATGACCTGGGAAAAATCAAGGGGTATTCCGGCAAAGGATTCTTCGATTACACGGATGAGGGTAGGCTGATCGGTCACATAATATCGGGAATAGAGCTGGTTGACCAAAAACTCTTTATGATCGAGGATTTTCCGGCGGATTTGGCTCTTCAGCTTAAACACCTGATAATCTCGCATCACGGAGAGCTGGAGTTCGCCTCCCCGGTGGTGCCGATGACCATCGAGGCTATCATCCTGCACCACGCCGACGAGTTGGATGCCCAGGTGAATGCCTTCTCCCGTATCATCAAGACGCAGAAAGTCAAGGGGAAAAGGTGGAGCGATTGGGTCAATCTGATAAACAGGTATATCTATCTGGGGGAGGAAGAAGGGAAAGAATAGGAATCCTGATTGCAGATAGCAAATTTCCGAGTGCATAATGCAAAATGAAAATAGTCAAGGGAAGAGAGGGGTGGGTTGAGAGCAAAAAGGATGAATATTTGAATTAGCCGGAGCATAAAAAAAGGAATTTTCCGAAGGATTATTTGCATTTCGAAAATGAAAATGTATATTGGGCACATGATCTGGAGGTAGGATGGGATTTTTTAATTTCATCTCCAACGACATCGGCATAGATCTGGGGACCGCCAATACTCTGGTATTCCTCAGAGGTCAGGGGATCGTATTAAACGAGCCTTCGGTGGTGGCGATAGAGGTCGCGTCCAAAAGGGTTCTGGCGGTGGGGAGCGAGGCCAAGGAGATGGTGGGGAGGACCCCGGGAGAGATAATGGCGATAAGGCCGCTGAAGGACGGGGTGATTGCGGATTTCGAGATAACGGAGAAACTCCTTTCCGCTTTCATCCGGCGGGTGGTAAAGCACAGATACCTGATGAAACCGCGCATAGTGGTCTCGGTACCTTCCGGCATTACCGAGGTGGAAAAAAGAGCGGTCCGGGACTCGGCCGAAAATGCCGGCGCCAGAGAGGTATTTTTGATTCAGGAGCCCATGGCGGCCGCCATCGGGGTAGGACTGTCGGTTCACCTTCCCTCCGGAAGCATGGTCATCGACATCGGCGGAGGGACCTCCGAGATCGCAGTCATTGCTTTGGACGGGATAGTCAACAACATCTCCATCCGGATCGGGGGGGATGAGATGGACGAAGCCATCATGGTCTATCTGAAAAAGAACTACAATCTTCTGATCGGAGAGCGGACGGCGGAGGAGGTGAAGATGAAGATCGGCTCGGCTTATCCTCCGGATGAGGAAGAAAGCATGGAGATAAAGGGAAGGGACCTGGTGGCGGGCATTCCCAAGACCATGAAGATAAGCTCCGCCCAGGTAAGGGAGGCTTTGAGCGAACCCTTGGATCGCATCATAGAAGCGATGAGACAGGCACTGGAGGAAACCCCCCCGGAGCTGTCTGCGGACATATTGGACAAAGGGATCGTGGTCACCGGTGGGGGAGCGCTGATCAAAGGGATGGACAGAAGACTGAGAGAGGAAACCAATCTTCCCATCAATATAGCCGAGGATCCGCTGACCTGTGTAGCCCGGGGAACCGGCAAAGTACTGGAAAACATGGCGGAGTTCTCCAAGGTTTTGATAAAAAGCAGAAGAGATTGAAAAAGAGACGCAAACCAGAACGATAACGATATTGTATCAGTATAAAAGTGCAAGCCAGCATTCTTCCTAGTCGGGATGCTGGCTTTTTGTCAATGAGGATTTATTTGAGGTGGAGTTGCCGCCTATCTTCCGTTTGAGAACCAGAGCCATTATGCCGTACAATTTACCAAAAATAACGTTAAACCCTGAAAAGTCTACTGGGGTCTTAAAATTGAAAGAGATAAGATGACAGACCAGACCGATTCCCCTCTGGTTAAGAGATTCAAAGAGGGCGAGGAAAAAGCCTTTAACCAGCTGGTTCTTCGCCGTCAGAAGAAAATATACGATTTGATTTACCGGATGACCCGGAACCGGGAGGATGCGGCGGATTTATCCCTGGAGGTTTTCGTGAGAGCGTACAAAAATTTAAAGGATTTCGAGGAACGATCGAGCTTCTACGTGTGGGTGGCCAAGATTGCGGTCAATCTGTCTTTGAATTTTCTAAAGAGGGAGAAGTTCCGGTCGTTTCTCTCCATCTTCGACTTAGCAGAGATGAAGACGACGTCCGGTTCCCCGGCGGAGGACATGGAGAAAAGTGAGCTGAAAGTTGCCATCGACAGCGCCGTCCAGAGTCTCCCCACCAGACAACGAACCGCTTTCGTCCTGAAGTATTATCAGGACATGACCCATCAGGAGATAGCCGAGGTCATGGGGACAACGGAAGGAGCTTCAAAAGCCAATTACTTTCAGGCGGTCCAGAAACTGCAGAAGCTGTTAGCCCGGTATCATTGAGAGGAACATTATCATGAAATGCAAAAAGATCCATATTCTTTTGTCGGATTATCTGGAGGATTCGCTCGATTTAAGCGAGAGAAATAGGGTGGAACAACACCTGGAGGAATGCGACAGCTGCAGACTTAAGCTGAAGGAGATGAGACAGCTCTACGGCGTGCTGGCCCAGGACAAGGTCCCTCAAATGGAGGAGGATTTCTGGATCAACTTCTTACCCCAGGTGAGATCACGGATAGAGAAGAGGAAAAGACCCAAGGGGAGTCTGGTTCCCAAAACCCGACTGGCGCTGGGATTTTTGTCTTTACTGCTCGTGGTCCTCATCGGTTATAATTTATTCCACACCGACCTTGGGAATCTGGCTAAGGTGGATCTAAATCAGAACATGGAAATAACCGTTACCGACCCTACTTTTTCCTCTGCGGCAGATCAGCTGGCGGATGCTCTTTCTGCAGAAAGCACCCAATCAACAGCGACGGGAGTTATCCTATCCGAGGAGGAGAAAGAAAAGTTGGATTTGACCGTTTCGTTATTAACAGAAAATTATCTGAGCCAGAAAGAGATAGGTTCCATTTTGGATGAATTAAACTCCGATGAATTGAAACAGCTGGAAGAAAACATAAACAAACTTAATCTGGCTACTATTCTATGAAACAAGAACCGGTCTGAGAAATCGGTGGTAAACTGACATAGCCCATCCCCAAATGTCCCCGGGGGATCAGGAGGGACATAAGATGAAAGATCGAAGAAGGAGTAATTTAACATGATGAGCTTGAGAAGGATGTTGATTCCAATAGTTTTGATTCTGTTTCTTGCCCCGACAGGTTTGGTATTCGCACAGGGTCCACCCTCGTCATCGGATGACAGACCTAGCCGGAGGGATGAGAGAGAGAGAGTCCGGGAAAACATAGAGACACTCCGCATGTGGAAGCTTTTGGAGGCTTTGAATCTCACCGCGGAACAATCAACACAATTTCTGCCGGTTTTGAAGGAATTCCAGACAGCCAAAAAGAGCTTTGAAGACAGAAGAAGGGATCTGTTGGAAGAGTTGGAAACCGCCCTAAAGACCAGCCCGAATGAGAAAAGGCTCAAAGAGATTTTGACGGAAATGGAGAACAACCGAAAGCAGTTCCAGGCGGCGTGGGAGAGTTATTTGGAGAAAGCCAAATCCATACTCACCATAGAGCAGCAAGCCCAATTGTTTCTCTTTGAGGATAAATTCGAAAGGAGAATCAGAGAGACCATCGAGCAGATCCGGGGAGGACATCCGAGGGGGAAGGATCAGAAAAGATAAGGATAAATCATTAACCAACGTTTTATAACCTTATAGCTTATTTAAAAGGAGGTGAATACCATGAAGAAGAAGCTGATCATGATAGTGACCATCGCGAGTGCCCTGGTTCTGCTTTTCACCTTAGCTTACGCTCAAGCTCCACGTCAGCAGCGGATGAAGACCATAGATAAACTGGATCTAACGGACGAGCAGATAAACAGCCTGAAAGACATCCAGTACAATTTCCAAAAAACCGTAATCGGACTACGAGCAGATATGCAGAGCTCTCGCCTGGAGCTGCGGCACCTGATGATGCAGGATAAATCCGATCAGAAGGCGATCGCCAATCTGGTGGACAAGATCGGGGAGACGCAGAAAAAGCTTTTGAAGCAGCAAGTCGATAGAAAACTGGCGATGAAGTCGATTCTGACCCCGGATCAATTCAAAAAGTTCATGCAGAGGAGAGGAGATAAGATGGAGGGACGAATGGGAGGGGGTAGGGGCGAGCGGATGAAAGGGAGGATGGAAAGGGGACAGAATTTCCACAAAAATCGCTCGATGCGATCGGGAGCCTGTCCGTTCGGTGACGGCTCCGGAATCTGAGGTCGGATAGAAATAGAAACCAAAACAAAGCCCTGCCCAAGGCGGGGCTTTTTTATTTGACAAGACAAAAGAAGCATGATATTATTACCTCATGTCCATCTTCAAGCATCCAAAATCAATGATGGGAATGTCTCTTATTCTGGTCCTTCTGCTATGGGCTACAAGTTCCTCAACGGTTTCTTCTATTAATCCAGAGAACGCTAAAACCTGTTTTGATTCATATGTCAAAGCTTTGCAGCAAGGCTCAACCGAAGAAGCCAAAAGGTTTTGGAATAAGGAGGAGGTCAAAAGATACGGGACGTTCGACTGGCAATGGGATCTTTTGACATCGAGGGGATTTAATCCCGCCTTTATCGGCTATAAAATCACGAAGGCGGAGGAGAAGGACAACTATATAGTTTTGCACGTGGAGTGGTTTTACCGGGAAGGGAAAGCCGGTCCCTTGCAGAAGGACGTAAGATATTTCATTCAGGAGGATGGCAGGACGGTAGGGGCAAATCCGATTTTTGTCCTCACCCGGGAATGGCATGGGAAGAATTCACGTCATTTCATCTATCATTACGAAAGCAAACCGGATGAGCCGTCAGACCATCTGCTGGAAAGAATGGACGAATTCTATGAAAAGACCGCCGATTTTCTGCAAGTGGATTTTTGGGAAAAAATAGACTACTACAAATGCGACTCGACGCAGGAAGTCGGCTCGCTGTTCAACCTGGAGCCGTCCTTAGCTCGAAGCCAGGTACTTAACCGGGTGGTGGCATCCATCCAGAATTTCGTCCCCCACGAGATCGTACACGTCATCTCATACCGCCTGTTTCCTCCGGATGGAAGCAGAATTCCTCCCGTCATGCTGAACGAGGGATTATCCTATTACCTGGGAGGCGCTTCCTTTTTCTCCTCCGATCTTTTGTTGTCCTGGGCTAAGAGAAAGCTAAAGACGGATGAAAATATTCACTTGGATTCTTTGCTGGCAGATCCATGGGCATATGGGAACAATGAAAGTGCGGGTCTGGATGCCTCTTTTGTCCAGTTCTTGATAGAAACCGGAGGGATAGCTAAGTTCGAAAAGCTTTTCACCAGCTACCGATCTCCAGAAGAAGCAGATTTAGCATTTGAAGAGATATATAATAGAGATATGCAACGGATAGAGACGGAGTGGAAGGAGTATGTCATGGCTTTAAATCCGCCGGAGATAGAAATCGAGCGCTCAGATGACGCGACGCTATTGTTCCATCTCGCTGATCCGACTGGAGACGATAAGGGTGACGGGGATTATACCTATCCCCAAAATCAAATAGCCCAGCCGGGCATTTTCGATCTGACTGATTTAAAGATAAGCTATGACCGGGAATGGGTCTATTTCCAGCTGAAATTCTCCGATCTTTCTCATTCGGAAATAACTTCAGATACGTCCTTCAACGGCACTTTTGCAGCAATAGTCATCGACTGCGATCACAGGAGAAAAAGCGGTAATACCCAACTTTTCTTTGGCAACGGAAACTTTGAATTTTCCGAAGAGGATGCCTTTGAATTCGCCATAGAGGTGAGCAATGCCGGGGTATTGGTTTATGATCAGAACTGGGTCTGGCAGGCTCACTTTCTAAAAGCAGATTCTCAAAAGGATCATATGGACGGCAGTGAATTCTATTTCGCCATACCCCAGAAGATCATCGGCATTCCGGATTCGAACTGGAGAATTCAGGTCTTGACCGGTGGCGAGACCGGCGGTAATATTAGAACCGCTCTTGGTGTGGGGAGTTTCATGAAAGTAGGGAAGATCGCAACTTCGAATCAAGGGGGCGGAGGGGTAAGTCCACATTTCAATCCGGACGTTTACGATATTCTCTCGACCGACAGGATGAATCAGGGGAAAATCTTAAGCAGTTTCGATATAACGAAAAAGAGGAAAGCTACCATTCCGCTGATTGAGATGAAGCGAAGATAAAAATGGATAACCTGTCGTTTTCGCAAACCCCATTAGAATGTTATAAGAATTCAGAGTGAATGTAGTTGCCCAATTTATTGAGCACTATCGTCAGTAAGCCTGATAAATCAGGCAACTACAATATTACATCAT
>JBDROD010000123.1:0-3198 GCA_043810415.1 Candidatus Zixiibacteriota bacterium
TAAATTCTTCAAAAGTTTTCCACTGCGCATCCGCTTTAACGACAACATTCATCCCCGCTTTTGCATAAGTCCCTATGACAATAAAATCCTCAAGGCCGTAATCGAGTTTTTTTATCATAGGCGCTAAACCCAGGGAACTGGAAGTCCCGGGGTAAATAGTATAACCATCTGCTTTTCCCCTAGCTACTAAGGATGCTCCTAATGTTCCCCCCGCACCCGGTTTATTAACTCTAAGAAAAGGCTGCCCTAAGACTTTGGATAGCTTCTCCCCCCATAGCTGACCGTGCAAATCTAACGACGATCCTGGAGGATACGGAACAATTATAGTAACTGGCCTATTTGGGTAAGTCTCCCCCGCTGCCCAGAGAGAAGAATAACACACACTCATAATTGAAAAACTGAGCAATAAGCAAAATATCCAAGCACCGACTTTCTCGTTATTTTTCTTCTTTAAATCCTTGTGCATAGCTCTCTCCTTTCTTGTGACCACCTGCATAATGATTGAATAATTGAGCACAAACACTGCTTTTTTACTCGCCCTGATCACCCCCTTTCCCAGTTTGGCTATTTCTAGGTTAAAGAAAGCCATCACCCTCATATATGATCATTCTACAAGGCACAGATAAACCCGGTTGAATTAATCGTATGCATGGCACGCTTTCCCGGTTCCGCTATTAAAGCCAAAAGGGCAACAATATTGGAGACAGAGAGTCCGGGAGGACTATCTCTGCTGTCGGTCGAAAATATGTGATCAATCTAAAATACGTTTTTCGGTGGTGAAGCCCAATATATAAAGGTTCTCTTTCAGCGCTTAGGAAAACTGAAGAGGTGGCCTCCGTCTCCAACGTTAGAGCACTGACAGCGAAAGTGCGGCAATTGGAATGCCTCCTGGGAACAAACCCCATAAAATTACCCGTTCCATTGCACCGAATCCAGAACCATGACGGAGGTCTTTATCTGGAGATCCGAGCGAGATCATGTTCGTAAGAGTCCGCTCAACAATGCCAGAACGGCGATGAGGATACCACGTAAATACTTCGAAGGATATGACAGTTCCCTCCCCCACGAAGCCCTGAATATGGGATCGCAACGGAAATATAGGCGCCGGACCTCGACAACTGCAAATTTTCAAACTCCCGTCCGTCCCCTGAGTCGTTTTCCAAGACTTTTATTTATATGTAAGTGTAACTTTGGGTGTCGGGCTTCCACAAAATACAATAAACATTTTTTCGCTACCGCTGTTTAGTAGTTGGTGCTCGACCACATCTACGGGAAGCAATATGGTGTCACCAGCTGTTACCTTTTCTTCTTTGATTTTATCTCCTTCGGGCTTCCATTGTATGACCCCGCTCCCGGACACTATATGGTAGATCTCCTCAAAATCCTTAGGATAGATTACTTCGTATCCCTCAGCTTTGTCCGATATATGTCGGTGCCAGCGGTGAACAGAATAACCTGGGTTAACCTCTGCGACCCCAAAAAATGAACCCTTTGTGGTGGCATGTGGCGGATAGACAATTCTCTTCATCCAGCCTTGGTGTTTTCCCTCAGCGCCAGGAGGCGGGGTCGCCTCAACATCTTTTGATCTAATGATTTGAACATCTACCATAATTGATTTCCTTTCTATCATTATTTGTAAATCATGCCAATTCAACCAGTGTCATTAGCTTAGCATATTGCCTGATACACCAAGAGGAATCCTCTGCCTCGGATTCTAGGGTTTTTATGGACATTTTCGAGCGTTTCCTAAAAATTTAATGGTTTTCAATAGCTTCTGATGCAGTTGCTATATATCTTTTAAATGACGCTGCTTTTAGATCTCTAAAAAAGCGCCATGGTCCAGTGCGTCAATACGGTAAGGCCTAGGGCGAAGTTGTTTTTTACTCCTACCTTGGTCACAGCATCTCTTGTCATATGCCGGTGTGGATTGCTCCTGCCTCTGAGCGCCTCAAAGAACTTCTCCTGTTTCCTCTGATAGAAGTCTTTGGCGAAGTCGTCAATAAAGCACATAAGCAAATGAAATGGTAGTTTACGCTGGCTAGTGAAATCTTTTTCAGATTTACGGTGGCGACGAATAAATTCGTGATAATGAAGGGACTCTTTGATTGAAAGGATAATTATTTCGGCGCACCCTTGGAAGAGCAGGTCCCCTCCTAATCTCTCAATTTTCTTGGCGGTAACTTGGCATATATCTCTTCCTGGAATTAATGGCATTATCATAAACTTTACGGATAAATATGTTACAAAATCAACCATTTTCAAACCAGTTTGAAGAACCTTGTCCTTAAGTTAAGTTAAATCTTAGGTCCATAAGTCTATTTGTATAGACAAATAATTTAGAAATGTCAATTCTTTTTTCGGATTCCCAAAAGGCTGCCAAGGGTCTGTTGGAGTATAATCTTAGATGAATCTGTTCAGAATGCTCTTTGAAATCCATTTAGGGCCGGCAGCCTCGGCTACTTTCTCAAACCCACGAGTCTCATGGACCGCCTTTTGTTCGCCATCGGAGGTTTAGCTATGCTCCACCCTTCCATTCTCACCGACCTATTCGGATTCGCTCTCGTCGGTTGAAAATTCAAAGGCTTAAAAAGCTGCGATATACAAACCTTATCTGCAAAAAAATGATGAATGAAAATTAGTAAGGTGAAGACTTGGGGATTCACCCTACCGGATTCTTTAGCCGTACAAGTTCTCAATGCACCTCACAGCCTCAACATCGCTGACTTTGCCAAGATACCTCCCTATTTTAGGATTTCTCCATAGCGTTATATAAACTTCGCTTTATTCTTTGTTTCGTTTTAACCAGGGGAACTTTCCCTTTAATATCCCCCCAGCTTTCCGAATCAAAGATTTTACTGGGTCGATTTTTACTCAGGGTTGCTCGAAGCTTCATTCTAAAGAATCTGTTCGCAATCGATCCCATCTCTAAATGCTTAAGGGGGCGAGTTACTATTTTGACCTTATTCTTCCGGATGGCCCTTTCAGTACCGTCACGGCGCGGCAATGACTAACGAAATGGGCCGCGCCATGGATAGGGAAAAAGATTACAGCCCGCAGCATACCTATGAAAAGGTGGTGGGAGGTCAAGAGCCAAATTATTAAATAGAATTACCTCCGTTGAGCGAAAAAACAGCGCCCGCCTGCAGGTTGGTTAAATCCACAGCCTCTTGATAAACTGGAGCCGGATCTGTTTCCTGG
>JBDROD010000124.1:0-7730 GCA_043810415.1 Candidatus Zixiibacteriota bacterium
TAGACCGTTGTCCGCCGATATGCACCATTTGGTGCATACCGCAGTCCGTCGCAAAAACCAAGAAAAAGGAAGATAAAAACAAATGATGGATGACTGATAACGGATGATGGATAATATATGACAGCTGATTGAGCGGATTAAGCAAATGGTAACTGGTTGATTTCAGTATTTGAGTCTGATCAGTCAAGATACATTGGGGTAAAAGGTTTGCCCTTGATTCATCATTCATGATCCCGTATTTATCATCTGCTTTTTCAATATTTTCGTTGACTTTTTACAGTTTTGAGTTATTATAATGTTGATCTAACGTATATCAAAACCAAATGAGTTAGTAATTTATCCCCTTTAGAAATGAGGGATAAATTATGAAGAAATTAATAATGATTGGAGATGAGAGAATACTATCAAACTGAACAAATGATTTTGTTGAAATAAAGCAATGAATGATGACAAAGATGGATAATTAATAGTTAAGGGAGGTAATGTATGAGAAAAAAGTTAAAGCTTTGTAAGTTGGTTATTCTATTTTTAGGGATCGTTTTTCTAAAGCATTCCACCACGATGGGTGTGGAAAAACCAAAAGCTGTATCCCTTACTAAAACTGATGTTTTTGCTTCTTTCTTTCCAGAACAAAACAGGAGCACAGACCTCTGTTTAATCCAGAACGATGATGGAACACCCGTAGCCTATGGGGCAGGTTTTGACTCTGGCATGGGATTGGTGGCTTACATGGACCCGGCATTATGTGTTGCTTATCCCATCTATCCTTTCAGAATCACCAATGTTCACCTATATCTTTTATCTTTATGATTATACTGACACCAACTTTGTCTGGCCCGTGAATATTCAAGTGAGGATAAAGAATGCGATCCTGGCAAACAGATGTTTAGGACCAGATACATTAACCACTCTTTACTCTCAGTCTTTTACCATTCCCGTCGATTCATCCTATGCAAATCTTCAAGGAGAACCGATGAATCTCACCTTAAACCAGCCCTTTTGTGTCTATCAGCCGTTTTTCCTGGAGATCGATTATCTGAGCCGACATGCAGTGGACAATGTACTCCCGGGGTTTCTTATGGATGATTCAGTTGCCCCAACAGATACCTGTAATAATTGGGGGGTGGATGGATTAACTTATTATAAGTGGTCCGACTTTTGGTTTCCACCACCTCCAGGGGACGTTATCATTCGAGCCAGCGGATACACCCATGATCTGGAATGTGATAGTTGTGGTGATGTTAATGCAGACGGTGTGAAAAATGTGGGCGATATTGTTTATTTGATAAATTACCTTTTCAAGGACGGCCCTTCTCCAAATCCTTTGGGAATCGGAGATGTCAATCTGGATGGGGTGGTTA
Organism: Candidatus Zixiibacteriota bacterium; assembly: GCA_043810415.1. GTDB lineage: Bacteria > Zixibacteria > MSB-5A5 > MSB-5A5 > SM1-73 > CAIVRH01. Next base: position 1,362 of record JBDROD010000124.1, read on the forward strand.
ACGTCGGCGATGTGGTGTATCTGGTTAACTATCTATTTAAGAACGGACCACCACCGTGTGGTTAGGTAGACAATATAGCTGATTAATTTGAATTATAGTGAGTGGAGTAAATCTATTAAGCTGATTAGTTATAGTGGGTATCAGTTCATATAATCTGCTGAATCGGATTAATCAGTTGTGAATAATAACCCATACAAAAAAGCGGAGAGAACTTCAACTCTCCGCTTTTCCGATTAGTATGGGGTAAGACTTCACGGGGCGCATAGATGCGACCCCTATATTATTAAACGAACAGGACGGGGCGGGGAGCCCCGCCTACGAGTTCTTGAACTATTTTAATTTTCCTGCTTATGTTTCACACCCTTTATTCTTCTCTTCTTCCGTCGGGGGAAAGGTACAGGCTTTAGATTCGGAGCTCGCGCTTGAAGCTTCTTTCTCCTGTTCCTCTTTCGCCTTCTCCTCCATCTCGCGCATTTCCTCCTCCTCTTCGGTCTCGGTCTTTCTCTCCAACAAATCGTCGTCGTCTTTCTTCTTTCGCAGGATGATGTAAGTGATCGTCTGGCCGGTGCTGATTATCGCCAGACCGTAGGAGAGAACCATGAAGATGACGAATATCAGGGAGATGCCGAGCAAAAAGGCGGAGATCTCACCCGACCAGTTGAGATAGATTCCCGGTCCGATCTCCGGAAGATTGTAGTGGAATTTTATCCCATAGAATATGTTGGAGAAATAATTCAAAACGTGCTGGGGGATGGTGATATAGGAAAGACCCTCCTCCATGATGTCGGAGAGCTTGTCTCCCATGAAAACCTTGGCGGAAAGATGGATGAACTGACCTGCCCGCAGGGAGAAGTAGCCGAAGATGAACATCCCCACCTTCGCCATGACGCCGATTAAACCCAGGTAGACGAAATAACGCCAGGCTTGATTCCATACCGTGGTGAAGACCTGCACGATGGTCTCGAAAGTGTCCTCTTTGAGGGTTGCCACGATGGCGGGGGACAATAAAAGTGAGATGACGAAGATGAAGACGACGTACGCCAAAAACAAAGCCGCGGCAAACAGGGGAACCAGATAGAAGATGCTGAAGCCCAACTCGCCTAAGAAGGGGATCTTTCCGATGAGTCCTACGATTATTCCGCAGACAAACAGAAAGACGATGAAAGCCAACATGCAGAGGGGGGTTAAAAAAACTGGTCCCCAGTGACTCTTCAGGAACCGGAGAGATTCTTTGGTGGAATAGAAATCGTCCCCTTTAAGCTGCTCAAAGGTAACTTTTCCTACCGCGGTGCTGGCCAAAATCCAGCAGATCAAAGCCCAAAGACATCCGACGGCGAAGATCGCCCATTGATACCACCGGACGAAAGGAAAATCCCGCATGGGAAACAGCCCCTGATATCTCCACACCTCGGAAATGCTCACCCCGCTGGCGACAAAGGCAAGATAGGTGAAGATCAGGTATCCGATATAACCCAGAAGCACTCCCAGAAACTGGAGCAATATCTTTTTTCCGGAGAGCGCCAGACGGGGAGCCCGGAAAACGTCCCGGATGTCGTAATAAAATTTGGTCATCTTTTACCTCCTGCTTTGAGTTCGCAAAAATGTTGAAGTATGTATAAATCCGCTGGGCTGGTTTGTCAAGGAAAATTTGGTTGACGAACAGACGATGGGACTCTAAATTGGTACCTGAGAAACGAGAAATGAGATTTGAGAAATGAGAAGTGAGAATTGAGATCTGAGTTAAACGCTAAGAAACTCAAAATTCAAACCTTAACTCCTGTTTCTCAACATCGAGGCAAACTGGGCATGGAGTGAAAAAATGTTCAATTTCCAAAACTTGAGAGTATGGCAAAAGAGTGTGAACTTGATCGCTGAGTTAGACTCTCTGTTGAACGATTTACCCAGAAAAGAGCAATATTCTTTAGGGGAACAATTAAGGCGAGCCAGTTTATCTATTTCGTGTAATATCGCGGAAGGTTCAGGAAGAAAATCCAAGAAAGAAGCGGGATATTTCTACAATGTTGCTAAGGGTTCTGTATACGAGACGGTCAGTCTAATGGAAGTTATTAAGAATAAAGGATACATAAATATTACCGAACATAAGCGAATATATGATACATGTGAGGAAATTACAAGAATGCTCAGCGGTCTTATGAAATAACAGACATCAGTTCACAAGCTACAAGATCCCTTTGAATTAAAAAATGAAAATCGGTTTTAACTCAAGACGCAATACTCTTTTCTCAGTGCTAATCTTGGTTTACTTATTAAGGTGACGACTAGGTTTGGAATAGAAACAATAACAATACCAAAGGGAAAAAAGAAAGTGTAAGGCTCCGAATGATATTATCCGTCATAGTTCCGGTTTATAATGAAGGTGAAACGGTTTTGTGTGTGGTGGACACACTGTTAAGCCTGCCTTGTGTAAGTGAAGTCATAATAGTGGATGACGGATCAAGGGATCCGATAGAGCACATTTTAGACCGGACACCGGTTTCTTCCCTGGACAGCAAAGGATGGGAGAAAGTCAAGATAGTCAGGCATCCGGAAAATTTGGGAAAGGGGATGGCGGTGAGATCGGGCGTGAATGCATGCACCGGAGATTGGATGATCGTTCAGGATGCGGATTTGGAACTTGACCCCCATGACTTGGCCAAGCTGGTAGAAAAGGCAAAGGAAGGGAATGTGGTTTTCGGCAAGAGGACAAATATGAGATGGGGGGCTCGAGTGATAAATTGGATTGCCGGGGTTTTGTATGTCCGCAAAATAGGGGACATAACCTGCGCTTACAAGCTGATGCCAACTCAGCTATTCAAGGATATCGGCGTTAGCTCGAAAGGGTTCGGGCTGGAGGCGGAATTGACAGCTAAGATTCTCAGATTAAGAATTCCGATACAAGAAGTGCCGGTGTCTTACAGCAGAAGGAGAGAAGGAAAGAAATTGGGATGGTGGGATGCCTTCGGCATAGTATTGGTTTTATTCAAAAACAGAAAATTCATTTTCAGGAGTGAGAATGTCGCTGCCCCCAAAGCATAAGTGGTTACTGCTTTACTTGGCGCTTGCCGCCGCTATCATGACAGGCTTAACCTGGACCGGGGTAAAAATCACATCGGACTCAAGATTATATTTGATGGGAGCCGATCTTTTGTCGCAGGGTGACATGTCACAAGCAAAAAAGATATTGACCTGGCGCCCGTGTCCGATCGGATACCCTATCATTTTGACGTGCATGGAGAAGCTGGTGGGAGGCCAAATGGGGATAACCGGTGTGGTAATCGAGAGTGATCGCTCCCATGTCAGCGTGTTCGTTAACAACCCCACCGACAAGTTGTGGGATGTCCAGGGCCCCGACATAATCAGAAACATCGTATGGGCCAGGGCGGTATCGGTTGTCGGTTTTATGATGACCGTGGCGGGTATGTACCTGTGGGGATACAAGTTCGGTGGAACAAAAGTGGCGCATTTTTCGACCTGGTCATTGTTAATCTGCCTTCCCGTCGTTCATCTATTCACCGGCGCATGGACGGAAGTGATGTTTGTCCCCATGTCTTTGTTTTCATTGTATTTTATTCATAGCTATAGCCGGGACGGGGGCAGGAAGAATCTGTTTTTATCGGCGATATTTACGCTGGCAGCATTTGCCATCAGGCACATAGGGATTGTTTTTGTCATGGTCGGATTATGGTACGTGCTGCAAAAGGACATAAGGATGAAAAGCTGGTGGAGTTTGCCGTGGCTGATCTTGGTGCTTTTGCCATTGGCGTGGTATCTGCAGTTGTCCGCGGAGAGATCGTGGGCAACAGCAGGTTTAAAACAGGCAGGGGAGTTTGTCCGGGTGCTTGCCACCGAGTTGGGGGTTTTGATCGTAGTGCTGATTTTTCTATGGCGTCAAGTGAGAGCCAAGATATGGTCCGGACTGTGGCTGGCAATTATTTTGCAGATGTCCGTTTTGATGGCTTTGTCATGGTATAACTGGGTCAGTGCGGCAGATACGAACAGATACTTAGCCTCCGTCTATCCGTTTATAATCATAACCTTAGCCAGCGTTTTGAGCGAGGCGGTGGCAAGCAGGAGTGTCAGTAGGGAGTATTGAGTTTTGAGTGGAGAGGGAAAACCTTCAAAACCCATCAGGGGGGAGTTTGGAGTTTTGAGTGGAGAGGCAAAAAACCCTCAAAACTCAATACTCTAAACTCAAAACTGAAGTTAAGGAGAGAGCAAATGTTTAGTTTTGAGAAACTCGAGGTTTGGAAAAAAAGTGTAGGTTTATGTGAGGAGTTACTTATTTTAGCTGACCGGGTAGGTCAAAGTGATCGCTATTCAGTAGGTGAGCAACTAAGAAGAGCTGCCATTTCAGTTTCCAACAATATCGCAGAAGGAGGCGGTCGGAATTACAAGAAAGAGAAGGTTTATTTTTACAACATCGCGAGAGGATCTATATACGAAATTGTAAACCTGTTGGAGATTTGTAAAAGGCGAAAGCGTTTAGGTGAAGAAGTACATGTGAGTTTATACCAAAAAGCGGAAGAGATAGCAAAAATGTTGAGTGGACTAATTGGATCCTCAAGATTTTCCTCAAAACTCGATACTCAAAACTGATGCTGATCAGGGGACAGTTTGGAGTTTTGAGTGGAGAGGCAAAAAACCCTCAAAACTCAATACTCTAAACTCAAAACTAATGCGGGGCAGGAGGTAGTTGGGAGTTTGGAGTATAGAGGGGGAGCCCTCAAAACTCGAAACTCATAACTCAAAACTTATTGACTTCAACCGATCAAATTGCTATGTTGGGTCAAAATGAATTTTAGAAGGAGAAGAAGATAATATGAAGGCTTTAATCACCGGAATAACCGGACAGGATGGTTCTTACCTGGCAGAACTGCTTTTGGAAAAAGGTTACCAGGTTTACGGCATGGTCAGGCGGTCGTCCACCGAGAATTTCGACCGGATAAACCATTTCCGGGATAAAATCCAGCTCCGGCAGGCGGATCTTTTGGACCAGCTCTCCATTATCCGCTTGATAGAAGAATGTAAGCCGGACGAAATCTACAACTTGGCGGCACAATCTTTCGTCCCCACCTCGTGGCAGCAGCCGCTTTTGACCGGAGAGTTCAATGCTTTAGGCGTGACCCGAATGCTGGAGGCAATACGGCTTTTAAACACCAAGATCAAGTTCTATCAAGCCTCCTCCTCCGAGATGTTTGGCAAGGTGCATGAAGTGCCGCAGACCGAGAAGACGCCTTTCTATCCCCGCAGTCCATACGGGGTGGCAAAAGTATATGCCCACTGGATCACGGTCAACTACCGGGAGAGCTACGACATATTTGCGGTGAGCGGGTTTTTGTTCAACCACGAATCACCCAGAAGAGGTCTGGAGTTTGTCTCCCGGAAGATCACGGACGGGGCTGCCCGGATTAAACTGGGTCTGTCCAAAAAACTCTACTTGGGTAATCTGGATGCAAAAAGGGATTGGGGATATGCCGGGGACTATGTGAAAGCCATGTGGCTGATGCTGCAGAACAAAAAGCCGGAGGATTTTGTAATCGCCACGGGTGAGAATCACTCGGTGAAACAATTGGTTAAAATAGCGTTCGAACGCGTGGGATTAGACTATAAAAAATATGTGAAGATCGACCCGCGGTTGATCCGGCCGGCGGAGGTGGAACATCTTTTGGGTAATCCCGCCAAAGCCCGCAAGGTTTTGGGCTGGAAACCGGAGGTCTCGTTTGAAAAACTGATCGAGATGATGGTGGATGCGGACCTTATAAGAATTAAAAATTTAAAGTGAAAAATTCAAGCAGACGCTTGCCCGTCTGGGCAAAATTGCAGTTAAAAATTAATAATTGAAGTAGAGACAGGGATTGTCCTGTCGTTGATTTGAATCTACGATGACTGACATTAGAGCAAATGAAAGAGACTTCATGAGTCAGGTTATATCCTGGCTCAATGAGGTTTTTGACAAGGGTAACTATCCTTTTGAAGTTGCTTCCTCTGATCCTTCCATTAAAGTTTCAGATAAAAAAACTAAATTCCCTGATGTTCAAATCTGGTTAAATAGAAAAGCGGGACAAGGGTTCTGTGGTTGGGAGCTTAAAACACCCGTGACCCTAGTTGATGATCCAAAGTTGTTGGAAGAAGCTACTGAAAAAGCTCAAGCAATGAAAGCAGACTATTTTGTTACCTGGAATATGAGAGATGCAGTAATATGGCGAACTCCCACCGCAGGGACAAAAGTCACGCAAGAATACAGGTTATATAACTATCCTTCGATTGATTCAGTAACGACTCCAGAAGACCTATGGGTCGTATCGAGCAAGATACTTCTCAAAGAACGTGCAAAACAGATTGTGGACGATCTGTCTCTCCTTAATCGAG
>JBDROD010000125.1:0-5134 GCA_043810415.1 Candidatus Zixiibacteriota bacterium
GCAGTAGCTACTCCGGCTCCGGCTAAACCAGACATAAGTCCATGGCTTTCGCTGGTGGGGAGACCGAAAACCGTAGCTATTGAGCTCCAGATGACTACCGAGAGGAGTGCAGTCGCAATGGTTAAAAGGTTGATGGAATCCTGAACCACTAAACCCTTTCCTATGGTCACTGCAACAGCAGTGCCGGAAAAAGCACCCACCAGATTGAAAAATGCCGCCATAAGAACCGCGGTCCGAGGGGACAGTACTCTGGTGGATACCACAGTGGCGATGGAATTGCAGGCATCAGTCCAACCGTTAACAAAATCGAAAGCCACCGACAAAACAAAGATTACGATCAAAAACCAGAATGACTCAAACACCTGTTTTTTTCCTCCTTTGGCCAGTCAAGCTGAAAGTTAGAACAGAAAACTCAGAGTGGTTACCAACACATTAGCGGTTCGCCACATAGAATCATCCTTTTTGCTGTTCAACATATATTCTCCAGATAAATTTACCTTAGGTGTAACTTTTACGGAAGATCCCACAGAAAAGCGATTCTCTTCGAATCGGTGAGATAAGAAGGAATAGAAAATTTCCTCTTGAATGAAAGGAGCTATTATATTATTAAGATCCTTTTCCATTTTTAAACGGTTTCGATAAACCAATTCCTCTTTGTCTAAATCGTATTCTAACCGAAAACGGTTACCTAACTTCACATAATTTAAATTCAGCTTCAGTGTGGGATCCAAGTATATCAAATCCGATCCCTTCCAGTTGGTTCTACCTTTTTTGGTTTTATAAGCATAATAACCTTTGACGGTTATGAATTTGCTTAGCTTGTATGACAATCCCAAATAAGTTTTGGAGTAGTAATATTCTTTAAAATTGTTTTTGAATTTGAACTGAGGTTCGAGACTGAAGCTCACTTTTCTATTAAGCGCTATCTCCAAAGCATATTTGCTCCAGTATTCCCAATCCGGGGCAGCATAAATACTTCCCTGTGATTTTAAGATTAAAACGACGAGCAAAGCAACTTTGAGGAACCACTTCATATATTTTTCTGTTTCTTAACTCACCAATGCACTCAGCTTTTTTTCATAAAAGAGCCAAAATCCACTCGACCATACTCTCACTCTTCTCAGGGTGGGGGTGGGGATTGCATGGATGTCCAGACGGACACATGGGTTTGCCCCTCTGTGAACCCTCGTCCGATCAACATAAAATAACAAAAAGTAAAATGCAATTAAGAGCTCTTGACCACTATGCTCTCAATTACGTTAGCGATGTTCTCACAGTGATCTGCGGCAGTTTCCAGACGAGCATATATTTCCTTCCATTTTATTGCCACCCTCCAATCAGGTTCCTCATCTAGGAGTCGTCCGATCATCTGTTGGGAGATTTGGTCCGCTTCGTTCTCCAGGCGGTTTATCTCTATACAGAACGGCAGAAGGCTTCTAAAATGTACTAAATCCGAAACCGCTTTCTCGATTTGGGTCGCCGCTTCATAGATGATATTGACCAGTCGTGTGCATTCCGGAGTAGGTTGGGGGATCTTGAAATTATAAAGCCGGCTGGCAATCCCCTCTATGGCGTCCAAAACGTCGTCCAGTTCACTGGCTAGCTCGTGGATATCTTCTCTCTCTATCGGGGTGATGAAGGTTTTGTTCAGCTTGTCCATGATCTCGTGAAAGATGTTATCCCCTTGATGTTCTATCTGTTCTATGCGACGGACTTTCTCTTCTACATCCGTGTAATTATACACTAAATCCTTTAATGCTTTCGCCCCTGCCACAACGTTTCGAGCAGAAGCACTTAACATGTCGAAGAACTTTTCTTCCTTAGGTATCAACCGGGGAAGTTTTATGGTCATAAATCCTCCTAAAGCAATTCAATCATGCCAGTATAAACATTCTATTTTCTTTACGCAACTAAAAAGTTGTTGTATGTTAAAAAATTTACGGCTTGTAACTTCCTATTGGTTTCTGATTTAGCCTTAAACACTCAAGCGGCAGATTATGTACCATTGCTAAACACCATAAATCGGTATCTTTTGATTGGTTTTTTTAGAAATATCCTGATAGCCCCCGTATAAACCCATAAGTCATTATAAGATCACCCAAATTCAAAAGCTTTGGCCAGACAATGGATTAAATGGACGGTTCGAGCTTTTGTCGAATAAAATATATGTGAAGCAAATCCGTATTACAATTAAACCTTTTTGCCGGATACGGGGTCAAAAATAAAAAAGAAAGGAACTCTATGAAAAAAATTTATTTTCTAATCCCTATAATCATAGTTCTTCTGGTCTTGCTTTACCTGTTGTTGGGGGCGAAAGGTAAAAATGCCGAAGGGGAATTCACCACCACGGAAGTGACCAAGGGTAACATCTCCATCATAGTAACTGCCACGGGAACATTGGATGCGGTCACCACGGTTCTGGTAGGCAGTCAGGTGTCCGGAATCATCTCGGCTCTCTATGCGGATTTTAATGATCAGGTAAGAAAGGGGCAGATTCTGGCTCAGCTGGATCCCACCTTTCTGAAAGCTCAAGTAGCACAATCTCAGGCCGACCTGGAGAAAACCAAAGCTACGGTAGCCCTCAATAAGAAAGAATATGAACGGAGCTTATCCCTTTATGAAAAAAAGATGATATCCGAATCAGACAGGGACTTGGCTTATACCAATTATGAGCTGACTATGGCCGACGAGAAATCGTCCGAGGCCTCTTTGGATCGGGCCAAGACCAACCAGAATTATGCTACCATATATTCGCCTATAGATGGGGTGGTCATCTCCAGAGATGTGGACGTAGGACAGACCGTAGCCGCCAGCTTGTCGGCACCTACCCTTTTCACCATCGCCAATGATCTGAGAGAGATGGAGGTGGACGCCAGCATAGATGAAGCGGACATCGGCAATATCAAGGACGGGCAGGTGGCTTCATTCACCGTGGATGCCTATCCGGATTCGACTTTCCAGGGAACCGTAAAGCAGGTAAGGCTTTCTCCGGTCATCGTACAGAATGTGGTGACCTATGACGTTATCATTTCGGTCTCCAATCCGAATATGCTCTTAAAACCCGGGATGACCGCTAATGTTACCATAATTGTAGATCATAGAGAAAATGTCCTTAAAGTCCCTTCAAGTGCCCTGCGTTTCAAACCGACCATGATCTCCACCAAACCGGCAAACACCACCGGAAGATCGTCGAGACAGAACAATCCCGGCTCGGCTTCTTCAGATAGCAGCGGACACAGACAACTAGATATGAATTCAGGTGACCGCAACTCCAAAACCATTTGGATTCTGACTGCGAACGGAAAAGTACAACCGGTCCCGGTACAAACGGGAATTTCCGATGGAAGTTCCACACAAATCATCTCCGACAATATAAAGGAAGGTGACAAGGTAATAATTGGCCAGAAAAATCTGCAATCTTCCTCAAATAATCAACAGCAGGTTAATCCTTTTATGCCGGGTAGACACTAGGAAGGAACAAAATTGGACAATCTGATTTCCACAGATCATCTGATTAAGATCTATAATCTCGGCGATTTCGAGATCCACGCTTTGAGGGGGATAAACATCTCCATCCAGAAGAACGAATTCGTGGCGATAATGGGTCCCTCCGGATCGGGAAAGTCGACCTTTATGAATATTTTGGGCTGTCTGGACCGGCCTACCAAAGGAAGTTATTTTCTGGAGGGGGAGGATATTTCTCATTTTGACCGCAATGGCTTGGCCCGGATCAGGAACCTGAAAATCGGTTTCGTCTTTCAGACTTTCAATCTCCTGTCCCGAACCACTGCTTTGGAGAACGTTGAACTCCCCCTGCTTTATAATGGGGCCAATATCAAGAACCGGGACGAGAAGGCACGAAAGGCTCTTTCCATGGTGGGTTTGGAGGGAAGAGGGAATCACTATCCCAACCAGCTCTCGGGCGGTCAACAGCAGAGGGTAGCTATAGCCAGATCTTTGGTCAACGATCCGGCAATAATCTTGGCAGACGAACCCACCGGTAACTTGGATACCCGAACCTCCATCGAGGTGATGGATATATTTCAGTCTCTGAACGAAAGCGGGATCACCATTATATTGATTACTCACGAGAAGGACATTGCCGCATTTGCCAAAAGGAACATCGCCTTTCGGGATGGAAGGATCGTAAAAGACGAAATAGTCAAATCCACCCAAAAGGCCAGGGAGCTGCTTTTGTCTTTACCCCCGGTGGAGGAGGATGAGATAGCATGAGATATCTGCAGATAATAAGAGTAGCTTACCGCGCTTTAAACCGGAATAAAATGCGATCCAGCCTGACCATGCTGGGGATAATCATCGGCGTGGGTGCGGTGATTGCCATGGTGGGGATCGGACAGGGAGCCAAGAAGATGGTGGATGCCCAGATCGCCTCGTTGGGGGACAATATTCTAACCATTTTCCCCGGCAGTCATACCGCTGGAGGAGTGCATGGCGGGGCTGGTACCGTAACCAGATTAACTGACGATGATGCCAAAGCTATTACCCAATTCTGTCCCGCTATCACGAAGATTTCGCCCGTCGTGCGGACAAATGCTCAGGTTGTAGCGGGGAATCTCAATTGGGGGACATCGGTTGAGGGATACTCTCCCGACTTCGTTTCCATCCGCTCCTGGCCGGTTGCCTCAGGAACGTTCTTCACCGAGCAGGATGTCAGGGGAGCCACCAAAGTATGCGTTCTGGGGAAGACCGTGGTGGACAATCTTTTCCCCGATCAGGATCCGGTGGGTCAGATCATCCGGATCAATAAACTCCCCTTCAGAGTGATCGGGGTGATGTCGTCAAAGGGACAGAATACTTTTGGCCGCGACCAGGATGATCTGATAATAGTCCCCTATACAACCGCTCAAAAAAAGCTGAAGGGGGTTACTTATGTAAATTACATAATCGCCTCTGCCAGGGACCGGGCTGACATTGACCTGGCAAGCGATCAGATCACCCAACTGCTGCAGCAAAGGCATCGAATCGAACCCGGAGAGGCCGATGATTTCACCGTCAGGAGCCAGCTGGACATTGCCAGCGTAGCCGGTTCAACTTCCCAGGTGATGACCGTCCTTCTTGGAGCTATTGCCTCGGTCTCTTTGATCGTCGGTGGAATCGGGATCATGAACATCAT
>JBDROD010000126.1:0-8450 GCA_043810415.1 Candidatus Zixiibacteriota bacterium
AGTTCTGCATGGTACAAATGAAAGAAAGCTGACCCATTCCGATTATCTAAGACACAGACAGCTACCATTTATTGCTCACGTCGATTCTATTCCGGAAGAAATAAATCACAAAGTCGTTGAGCTTAGTGCATCATACAAAGAAATTGCCAACCATGTGATTAGAAAGATATTTTTGCAATTTAACTGGGATGATGTTACCGAAGAATTTGTTTATAGATGGCAAACAAAGTTAATTGAAGGTAAGGTTTAATTATTTAAGATGAAATCTCCAGGCAAAAAAGAAAAAAAACCAGTTCCGAAGATTAAGGAAACAAAAGATTCCCTCGCCTTCTTAAGGGAGTTTTTCAACCGTCCGTTTTTCTCTTCGCGGTTATTCGAAATCCTGCTCTTCTGCTTGATCGTGGGGATCACGTTCATCGGGGGGGTGCTTTTTTTAAGTGCCGACCCTCCCCAAATCTCCTGGAGTCAGGACGTCGCCACCGATTCACCCCAATATACCTACTTTGCTAGGAATCATGCCATCTGGGGTAGCTGGGACCTGTTCGGACATAACCGTTTCGTTTTCTTTTTAAAATCCTTCACCACCATTTTCTCTTACGTGATTTTCACGCTTTTCGGTACCGGCAGATTTCAATCCAACTTAGTGGCGGTCATTCTGAATTTAATGAGCATGATATTTTTCTTTTTTGCGTTAAGTAAGGTTTTCAACAAAAGGGTGGCGTTTCTGACCCTGTTCTTTCTGGGAATCAATTATGTCTTCATCATGTACGGGAGAAATCCTTTCTTGGAAATCTCTGCCATCTTCCTTATCGTCTTAGGATTCTTCTTTTTGGTTTACTCTTTTGATCGGAATCTGCTTTTAATCCCCTCGGGAGTCTGTTTCGCCACCGGAATTTTCTTTGGTAAGACCATGGCAGCATTCATCCTAGCGCCTTGCCTGGGAGTGTTGTTGCTTTGGATGTTTGAGCATTACTCAGCATCCGATCGAAAGATAAATTTCAAACCTTTAATTCTTTTCGGGGCGGGCTTTTTGGCGATTGCCCTCTTCTGGCTCTTTTTCAGCTATCTTCCTTCCAACAGAGAGGTGGCCAGCTATCTGGGAGAACAGGCATTAGGTCTATACGGTTTCCCGGTGGCTTTCCAATCCGTTACCGGTTTCATCGTCGCTCTTTTTACCTTCGGAATCGAAACCCGGGTGTTTTTCAACATCTTCTTTCTCATGCCCGTGCTCTTTTTCTTGTCCTTTCTCGGTCTTATCTGGTACTTCATAAAAAAACCTTCGGTTAAGGAGCTGGTCAAACAGCGGGATCATCCATCCCAGGCAGAGTTCTTTCTTGTTTTTTGGTTTTTGGTCAGCTTTTTCGTGGTGATGTCTTTAAACTACCGACCGTTGCGGTATCATCTGTACCTAATACCCCCCATGTGTGCGTTGTCCGGACTATGGCTGGACTCCTTCTTGCGTTCACCGATTTTGAAAAGGAACTTCCGCCCGGGGATCCTTTTCTGGGTTTTCTTCGTTCTATCCGTCACCTTTTTTTCCAATTATGTGCTCATCACCGGTTACGTTTTAATTGCCGGCAAAGAATTACTGTTGATCTACTCTCTCGGAATCTCCTTGGGGATAACGCTGATTTCCGCCTTGTTCTTCTACCTTCGTTTTGTCAAATCACCAACCAAAACTAAACTTAAGTCAGAACTCCTACAGCCGGGAGTGAGATGGGCGATAGCGCTTCTTCTGTTTTTATTAGCAGTTTGGGCAAATTTTGGGCAATTTATCTCTTGGACCTCCTCCCCCAAATATTCCTTGAACCGGGCTTCGGTGGATTTGGGAAAGATTTTGAACCGGGATGCAGTTCTCTCCGGTCCTTACGGACCGGCTCTGGCTTGGGATAATAGACTAAAAGACGTTATCCATATGTTCGGCGTTACCAAAGTGGATACGCAACTGTTCTTAACTTATCCCATTACCCATCTGGCATTGGAAAAGGGAGGGAACCTGGAACGAGCGGTTCAGGATTATCCAGAGGTGATGAAAAAAGCACAGAAGGTTACCACGTATTGGATAAGAAATATTCCGGTGGAAATTTATCGAATCGCAGAATACACCGGCAATCCGCAGACGCAAAATTATCAACTGTCCGATTTTGAGAGGGGTAAAATGTTGGCCAATGAAGGAAAGGTGGATTCCGCCCTCATCTTTTTGGAGAAGTTTGTATCGGAGCAACCAGAAAATTTCAGCGGACACCAATTCTTAGCAGAGATCTACTTCGGACTGAACGACTTAAGCAGAACCGAAACGGAACTGAAAAAAGCGATTAAGTTTCATCCCACGGATTTCTTCGTTTATCAGCAGCTGGGACAGGTCTATATGACGTTAAATGAAAAGACGGGAGAGGACATTTACGAATCCAAAGCTATGGAAGCTTGGGAGAGGTCGGTAGAGCTTTGTCCGGAGAATTTGAACTTAGCGTCACAATTACGCGAATTGAGAGGATATTAAAAAATGAACAGACCGGAGAGAAACGTAAAAGTATCGATAGTGGTTCCAGCTTACAACGAAGCGGAGAATATTCCGCTGCTTTTGGAGGAATTCTCCAAGATGTTTTCCACCACCAGAATGAATGGAGAGGTGATCCTGGTAGACGACGGTTCCACCGATGGAACTTTTCTCAAAGCCCGGCAATACCAGGAGAGGTACCATTTCCTGAAAGTGGCATTTCACCGGAGGAATCGGGGATTAACCGAAGCTTTGATGACCGGGTTTTCGAAAGCCCGGGGGAGAATCTTCGTCTTCTGGCCGGCGGATCTTCAATACCTGCCTGCGGACATTCCCAAGCTCATCGACAGAATCGATGCAGGTTATGACGTGGTCTGCGGATGGAAAAAAGGCTCGTATGGGCTTAAAAGGTTCGTATCTTCGATCTATAATCTCCTTTCCCGAATCATCTTCCGGGTCAAAGTGCACGATTTGAATTCGGTCAAAGCATTTCGCCGAGAAATCATGAGCGACGTTCCCATGCGGAAGGATTGGCACCGGTACATGGTGGTGATGGCGGCGAGCAAGGGATACAAGATCGGAGAGGTCAGGGTTAATCTTTTCCCCCGTCGATTCGGTCAATCCAAATTCGGATTTTGGAGGATTCCGGTGGGCTTTTTGGATCTTCTCTCGGTCAAGTTTCAACTCTCCTTTATGCGCAAACCTCTGTTATTGTTTGGATTCTCCGGATTGATTTTGATGTTTTTAGGGCTTTTGACCGGAGGAGTGGCGATATATCTGCGCATTGCCAGACACGAGGGTTTAAGACCGCTTTTATATCTGGTGATTCTTCTAGAGCTGATGGGGATCTCCCTTTTCGCCCTGGGGTTTTTGGCAGAGGCAATCGCCGGGTTGAACGAGAGAATGGACCAATTGAGCCAGAATCTCTCCATAAGAAGATGGGTAAGGCCTGCTCCCCGGCATGAGAAGAGAAATGAAAAAGAGAATTGACTGGAAGGTTTTGGTCACGGATGCGGATGCGCTTCATTCCTTATGCATCGTGCGGTCGCTGGGTGCCAAGGGGATGAAGGTGAGCTTGGGGTCGTTACGCCGGATTTTTTCCCTTTCCTTTTATTCCAGATTCTGCCGGGAGAGGATAATTTACCCGTCACCCGGTCATGCCCCAGAGTTCGTAGATTTCATGGTGGATTTGGTAAAAAGGAAAAACTTCGATATTTTTCTTCCGGTTCGGTCCACGGTGACCCCTCTGATCGCCGAACATGCAGACAAATTCAAACCCTTTGTCAATTTCCTGCTCCCCTCCGCCGAGTCGATGAGGGTGGCAAACAACAAGGAATTGACCTTTCGATTTGCCGAAAAGATCGGGATCCCGGTGCCCAAGACGGTTTATCCCCAAACCTTCTCGGATATAGAAAAAGAGGCTAAGGACTTTCGTTATCCGGTAGTAACCAAGATGGCATTCGGAAGCGGCTCCAGGGGATTGGCTTATCTGAATTCAAAGGACGAGCTGCTGAAATTTGCAGAGAGGAATTTGAAAGGGGAATCCGAGCTGGCTAAAAACAGATGGATTGTGCAGGAATACATCCAGGGTCCGGGATGCGGCTTTTTCTCCATTTTCGACCGGGGGGAGCCAAAGGCCATATTCATGCACCGCCGGATCAGAGAATATCCCGTTACCGGAGGTCCCAGCGTTTTGGCGGCGAGTTATTACCACCCCCGGCTCAAGGAGCTGGGTTTGAAGCTGTTGGGAGCATTAAACTGGAACAGCGTGGCCATGGTGGAATTCAAATTGGATGTTAAAGACAACGAATTTAAATTGATGGAGGTCAATCCCCGGTTCTGGGGCTCATTGAATCTGCCGGTGGCATGCGGGGTCGATTTCCCGTATTATTACTGCCTGTTAGCTATGAAACGGGACTTTAAGCCGGTGTTTAAATACCGGGAGGGGATCAAATTCCGGTGGCTCTTTCCCGGCGATTTCATGCACCTTTTGGCAAACTATGGTCTGTGCAAGGATTTTTATACCGATTTTTTTGATCCTTTGGTTAAATATGACATCTCCTTATCCGACATAAAACCCAACTTGATCGAGCTCTTTTTGATTGGGGGGTATTTCATACAGAATCGCGGAAAGATAAGATATCCTCAGGGAAAACCGGTCAAAGTCATATAAGCAATCAACCTGGTGTGTTCACCTTCTGGTGATCCAAACAAAATTTTAGTTGGGTCAAGCTGAAGCTTGACACTCCAGTTCAACTTCTTCAAAATAACGTTAAGCCATTGTTGAAATTCGATTTTCACATACATTCCTTCTATTCCTTTGACTCCGTTTTGACTCCAGCCAAGATCGTGGAGATAAGCTGCCGGAAAGGTTTGGATGGGATTGTGGTAGCAGATCACAACACCATCCGGGGGGGATTGGAGACAAAGGATATTAACCGTTCCCCTCTGGTGGTGATCGTGGGGAGCGAGATAAAAACGGAGTGGGGGGACGTGGTCTGTTTATTCCTGGAAAAGGAGATAACCACAAGACGATTCCTAGCGGTGGTGGTGGAGGTGCGTAAGCCGGAGGGGATAATGATCTTAGCCCACCCTTTTTGGAAACATACCCTAACGGAAGAACTCTTAGGCGGAGTGGATTTAATCGAGACGTTTAACAGCAGGATCAGCCCGGCATTGAACCGGAAAGCGGAGGAATTGGCTTTGTCAAGAGGTATACCCCAAGTAGCGGGAAGCGACGCCCATCTCCCCTGGGAGATAGGAAGGGGGATAACCTGCTTAGATGTTTCCGCTCTCCCTGAAGATCTAAAACCAATGATATTAAAAGAAAAAAGAAATCTGGTGAAAGTCCAGAGCAATCCTTTTGACGTAGTAATTACTCAAGGAATAAAGCTGTTAAGAAAGAAAGGCCTCCTAAAACAAATACAGTAAACTAGGTCTCGGATCAACTTATGAATATTTGTTTTTTTAATAAGAGCGAAAACAGATTTACCAAAAAGGTGAATTATATAGCCGAGCTTTTCTTTTCCACCTATGGTCTCGAATATGATATCATCTATTCCTTAGACCAACTAACTGATGAGGACTATCGCAGACCGGATCTGATTATGTTTTATGGGACCCAGGAAGATTATCAAATCCTGAAAAAGCAAACCCCATTTACCTGCCATCTTATTTTTGTTTCTCAGCTTATTAACCAGGTATTTGAAACAAATCCGCCCCAAGTAAAGATTTTGAAACAGAAGGGAACGGATTACTCTATTCCGATTCTTTTTGCCTTACCCGGGACAGAACAGGAAAGTTCATATACGGTCGAGGAAAAATCGGGAAAACAATATGCGGGGATATCTATTAAAAATAATAATGGAAAGATGGAGATAACCAGTTACGTTGATTTTTTTGCCTCATCCTTCTACTTACTAACCCTGCAGGAGGAGAAAGGGGCGGAAAGGTTTTTTGCAAAAGGAAGCTGGCGTGAAAAAGAGGGGCTTCACCAGATGCCTTTGGTTAATCATTATTTCAAAATCCTCTTTGACCTTATCTGTTTGGTGGCAAAAGAAGGGAGAATGCCATTGCTCTGGAAGAGCTTCTGGCCTTCGGGTGCAAACATGGCCGTAGCCTTGACCCATGACGTCGATATCTTGGCACAATGGTGTCTATACATTATCTTCCGTAAGTGGACTCTTTTGAAGAAAGGTGATTTCAAAGCATTGATGAAAATGATTTCCAAACTGCCGGGATTTTTCTTCAGAAAGAACAAATCGTCCTATGGAGTGGATCTGCTCTTAGATGAGGAAAAAAGCAGAGGATTTAATTCCACCTTTTTCTTTTTAGCAGGAAAGCCGAGCTGGAAAACGATTATCCAGTCAGATATCACCTACTCGATGAAGAAAGCGGAGTCGCCAGTTAGAAAGATACTAAGCAACAATGGGGAAATAGGGTTACATGGCAGCAGAAAATCTTACCTCAGCCAAGAAGGGATGCGCCTTGAGAAAGAGAACATCGATCGATTCTTACCCCATCCGAGCATGGGTGTCAGACAGCATTTTCTACATCTGAAGCAACCAGATACTTGGAGATTTCAGAACCGGATCGGTTTTATCTATGACTGCTCCTTGGGGTATCCGGATAGGTCGGGATTCAGGTCCGGCTTCGCTTTTCCGTTTAAGCCTTTCGATATGGAAAGGGACGAAGAGGTTCCAATTTGGGAGCTCAATACCAACGTTATGGACCAGACCTACGACAAGTATGATCCCAAAAACATAGAACAGATAAAAAAGGAAATCTACCATCTTTTTAAGCAGGTAGAAAGCACGGGTGGTGGGCTGATCACCCTGCTTTGGCACACGAATGTGTTAGAGGAATTCGGTTTTACCGGTTTTCTTAAACTTTACGCTGAGGTTTTGGATGAGTTGAAAAGGGAAAAGACGTTCGTTTCTACGGGAGAGAATATAGCCAGTTTTTGGAAAGCTAGAAGGGAAGTCAGAATAAAAGAAGTGAAAGCGGAGAAAAATCTCTGGCAATGGGAATTTCAAGCCGGATCTCCCGTGGAGGGTTTGACTTTCAGTATGAGCCGACCGTATGAGGGTAAATTTCGCATTAAGGTGGAAGGAGTGAAAGCCTCGGTGGAGATAAATCAGTCTCGAGCCTTAATCACCTTTCCCCGATTGGAACAAAACCAGAATTTCAAGATCATCCTGACAAGCGAGGGAGCTTGAATCCGAAGAAAAAAAAGGTACTATTCTTAACCCAGTCCTTTATCCGGTTTCGGGGGGACATATCCAGCGCTTACCTGCATGTTCTTGCCAAGAAAATCTTCGATTTGGGTTACGACGTGGAGGTGTTATCCCCACATGAAAAGGATCTTCTGTTTTACGAGAAGGTGGAAAATATCCCGATCCATAGATTCCGGTACGGTTCGGATGGATGGGAGAGGCTGGCATATCAGGGGGTGATGGACCAATTGGTGAGGAAAAGTCTGATCAACAAGCTGATTTTTCTCCTTTTCCTGATCTCTTATTTTTGGAATGCCATAAAGCTGGCTAAAAAACCGGAGGTCAAGCTGATTCATGCTCACTGGTGGATTCCCACCGGGTTGGTGGCGACATTAGTCTCCATGATGTACGGAAAACCTCTGGTGATTACCACGCACGGCACCGATATCAGGATTCTTAAACCTTACGGTATCTCACACATGTTGGGTAGTTTTGTTTTCAAGCGCGTTTCGCATGTTACCGTGGTCTCCAATTTTCTCAAAAAGAAGCTCATCTCCGTGATCCCGATTCCCCCTTCCCAGGTCACCGTGCGTCCGATGCCGGTAAACATCGAACAATTTGGGCCACCCGAAAGAAAAAGAAAAAATGCAAAAGACAGGAAGACCATTCTTTGCGTGGCGCGATATACCAAACAGAAAAGGCTGGACACGCTGATCGATGCTTTAGGTTTGCTTAAAGCAGAAGGTATGGAAGTAAATGCAATTTTGATAGGAGAAGGGGATGAGGAGGGGAGTCTGAAAAAGCTGATCGGTGAAAAGAATCTCTCTTCTCAGGTCACTTTTCTTCCGCTGATGCCTCAGGACGAACTAAACCGTTATTATCAGAAAAGCGATTTAGTAGTTCTTCCCTCGGTGGATGAGGGATTTGGTCTGGTTTTGGTGGAGGCGCAGATGTGCCGGATCCCGGTGATCGGAGCCGATTCCGGAGGAATTCCGGACATAATCGTAAACGAGAAAACCGGACTTCTGTTCCCTCCGGGAGATTCCACCTCTCTGGCAAAATGTATCAAGAGAATTTTCGATGACGAGGGATTAGCCAGTGAGCTGATTTCGAACGCTTATCAAGAAGCCCGCACTCGATTTTCCCCGGATAGTACTGCCAAAACTTTTGTGGGGATTTATGACACCTTAACCCGATAGGAGAAACGAATTGAATCTGAAAAGAACGTCCCTGAAGCT
>JBDROD010000127.1:0-8615 GCA_043810415.1 Candidatus Zixiibacteriota bacterium
AAAGCTCCGATTCCTCCAGCAGAAACCATTGGGGAGTCAAAATCCCCTCCCTTTCGAATATCTTTTTGGACATGGCTTTGTCCATAGCCAGAGCGCTGGATAAGACCCCCGAACCGGTATAGGGTTTGCCGGTTAGGTCCAAAAGCGCCTGGATGGTGCCATCCTCCCCCTGCCCCCCGTGGAGCGCTAAGAATACCACGTCCACTTCGGAGAAATCAAACGAGTGGATTGCTTCCAAAGCCAGTTGTTTTCCCTTTCTCTCTAATTCCGTCACGTCGGGAGGTGCCTCTTTGATCCCTTCCAGCAGAAACTTCCCTTTATCCGGCAAAAGCTTTTGAGCTTGTGCCGTGTCCAAAGCCATCACCTGATGTCCAAGGGATTTCAAAGCTTTGACTATGGCTTCACCCGACACTAAAGACACGTCTCTTTCTGCAGAGATTCCGCCCATCAAAACCAGTATCTTCAATTGCGCTCCTTTAATAGCTGGTTCTATTTTTCTGCTGAATCATGCTTCAAAATTAACGAAGCTGCTCAACCTGTAGTTGCTCGATTCATCGAGCTTCCAGTAAGCCTGATGAATCAGGCAACTACTTTTGTACTTTCCCGCTCAATTTATCTCGCATTACTTTTAGCAGCCATATCACAGCTACCAAAATTAAAACTAGAAGGACGACTTTATTATAAATCTGTATAATCTCCAGAATCTTCCGCCAGTTCTGTTGAACCTTGAAGGCAGAAAACAGAATTATGCCGTTCCACAAAATTATACTTATTGAAGTATAGATTGTCATTTTCTTTGTATCCACGTTTCCCACGCCTGCAGCCAGTGCAATCACTGATCTCACCCCGGTGAGAAATCGGCTCAAGATCAAAACTTTCTCCCCGTATTTTTTGAACCATCTCTCCACTTTTTCCAGATGCTTGACGTCAAGGAATTTCCCCCTGTTCCTCAAGAACATTTCCCTTCCTTTGGTTTTGCCCAATATATATAGAATCATTGCTCCGCTTAAGCATCCTAATCCGGCAGAAACAAAAACAAAGGGAAAAGTCAGGTGGCTGGTTCCGGCTAAGTATCCTCCGGCAAAGGTGACCATATCCCCCGGATAAGGGGGGAAGAAATTTTCGAAAAGGCTGCTGAAAAAAATAAACAGATAGAACCAGAAAACGCCGTGGGTCAGTGCCAGATACAACACGTTTTCGACTTTGATCCAGAAAAGCTCACTCATATACTGTTTTTTAAACCTCACTCACTTGTTCCCCCTCATCACAAAATGTGGGTGTGTCATAATTTCGATTTATTTAGCCGCAGACTTTAGTCTGCGAAATCGATATGTTGAATTCCATAGACTTACGTCCATATGTGCGGCTACAAACCCAAAACACAATTATGACACCGTCTCAACATGGAGAAGGGGATAGAGGTAGAGGTCATAGTTTCTCCATCAGCACCACAGCATATGCGGCTATGCCCTCTTTTCTACCCGAAAATCCCATCCCTTCGGTAGTGGTTGCTTTCACCGAAATCTGATCCAGATTGACTTTCAGTGTTTCCGACAGGTTCTTTCTCATCTGTAAAATATGTGCGGAGAGCTTCGGCTCTTGTGCTACGATGGTGGAATCGATGTTTACGATTTTCGCATTCTCATTTCGAGCTAAATCGCAGATTAGAGACAAAATTTTAAGACTCGAAATCCCTTTATATTTCTCATCCGTATCGGGAAAGTGCACTCCTAAATCCCCCAAGGATAAAGCTCCCAGGATGGCTTCGCCGATGGCATGAGATAACACGTCCGCATCCGAATGTCCTAATAGTCCTTTGGGATAAGGGATTTTCACACCGCCCAAGATCAAATCCCTTCCTTCTACCAGCCTATGCGCATCGTAGGCGAAACCGATTCTGAACATAACTTAGTCTCGAGAAGCGAGTAGTGAGAACTTCGTTAATTTCACTTTTAATCCTCAAATTTTTGTATTAGTGAAATCCAACAGTTTTTCTGCCAGGATCAAATCCTCTTTGGTGGTAATCTTGATATTGCTGTATTCTCCCTCAAGTACCGCAACTTCACATCCCATTCTCTCCACCAAAGCGGAATCGTCCGTTCCGATGAAATTTTCCTGTGTGGCTTTTTCGTAAGCATCCCGGATGAGCTTGTATTCGAACACCTGAGGCGTCTGCACCAGCCACAGCTTGGTTCTATCGAGAGTGGTTACGACCGAAAAGTCCACCACACGTTTTATGGTATCCTTCGCCGGGACGGCTACTATCACAGCTTTCTTGTGCCGGCATAATTCGATCGACTCGGAGATTTTCTCCACGGAGATCAGCGGTCTGACTCCGTCGTGGATGACCACATAAGAGGTGGCGTTGGAACACGCTTTTAGTCCCTGATATACCGAATCCTGTCTTTCCTTACCTCCGCATACGATCCTTCTGATTTTATCAAAGGAATATTCTTCCACTATGGCCTGCGAGCAATAGCCCAGATGATCTTCCGGCACCACCAGAATGATCTCATCTATCAATTCACACTTTTGAAATTTATCTATGGTATGCGCCAGGATAGGTTTGCCGGTTAACGTTAAGAACTGTTTGGGTAAATTACCTTCTATTCTTTTACCTATCCCCCCGGCTACTATGATAGCGACATTTTTCATCTTATACCCGTGAATGATCTTAATCCGTTCAATCCGTTATTTCCGTTGACTCGATTGGCGGCGGACGATGGTCGGCCGATGGCGGACGTCTTTAAATTATCAGCATCGCATCCCCATAGCTGTAAAATCTATACTTTTGTTTTATCGCCTCCTGGTAAGCTTCGAGAATTTTGCTTTGTGATGCAAAAGCGGAGACCAAAAGCAGTAAAGTGGAGCGCGGCAAATGAAAATTTGTTATCAGAACGTCCACCACCTTAAATATATATGGCGGATAAATGTACTTTTTGGTCCAGCCGGATTGTGGCATTATTCCGTCATTATTTATATCGTCAGCCGCAGTCTCCAAAGCTCTTACCGTCGTCGTTCCCACCGCCACTATCTTTTTCCCGCTCCTTTTGATCCGGTTTATCTTCTCTGCCGATTCCGGAGTAATATCGAAATATTCCGATTCCAGCTTATGCTCTTTCGGGTCCTCCACCCGGACCGGCCGGAAGCTGCCCCATCCCACATGCAGGGTGAGGGGAATTATGTGTATACCCTTCTCATTGATCTTTTCCAGTAGATCTTCGGTAAAATGCAATCCTGCTGTAGGTGCCGCCACCGCTCCGGTTTCTTTGGCATAAATTGTTTGATATGTGTTTTTATCCTCCGGCTCCGGCTCTCTTTTTATATACGGAGGAAGAGGCACTTTGCCGATTTTTTCCAGAATTTCAAAGAAATCCCCCGGGTAATCCACCTGAGCCAAAAAGCTTCCGGAAGGGGTCCTCTCCGTTATCTTGCAAGCCAGACCGTCTTCGTCAAAGGAGACTACAGCTCCTACAGGATTTATTTTGGTAGGTTTGATCAGTACTTCCCATAATTTGTTCTCCCGCATTTTCAAAAAGAAAATCTCAATTTTCTTTTGATTTTGCTGATTTGTCCCAAAGACCCTGGCAGGAAATACCTTGGTTTGATTGATTACCAGACCATCACCCTCTTGCAGATAATCGATCACCTGATAGAAAAGCCTATGTTCCAATTTTCCGCTCTTTCTATCGAGGACCAAAAGCCGGCAGTGATCTCTCCGGTCGGTCGGATAATAAGCTATCAACTCTTTGGGAAGGGGATAATCGAAATCTTGCAGGGAAAGGCGCATTTGTTTTGAAGACCTCTCCCCCTTAGTCTCCCTTCTCCGCAAATGGGAGGAAGGAAGAACAGGGGGGGAAGTTTAGAAAGTTGTGGAAATAATCGTCATTTTTTAAACCAAAGGAAATAGAATGAAACCAGAGCTGAAAGAACAAGACTAATGACCAGACAAGTGATTATGGGGAAATAAAACTCAAAGCTCTTTTTCTGAATGTGGATGTCTCCGGGGAGTTTCCCCAAAAAGGGGATTTTGCCAAAAAGAAGCAAGCCCCCGCCTACCAGAATCATCAGGAGCCCAAAAAAAATGAGTGTTCTTGCAATTTGTTGATACACGAACTTTGCCCTGATCGTATTTGCTTCTCATTTTACGCTTTTCTCTGGTCCTCCATCGTATTCTTCTTCAGATACCGTTCTTTTTCGCTGAAGATGCACCCGCAGTATTTCTGACTGTAAAGCTCCAGTTTTTTGCTATCGTCTTTGGACTGGTAAAATCCGGGACGGAAATCCCTATAGAAAAACCTAATACCCAAATCACCGCCGATCTTCTCCCCTATTTCCTTGATGGTCTCGTGTTGCTGGTGCGGGCTTACCAAAAGCGTGGTAGTGAAACCGTCGAAGTTATTCTCCTTGGCATACTTGGCTGTCTTTATCAATCTGATCTTGTAACAGAACCTACAGCGATTCTCCACGTCCTGTATGGCTGCTTTCAAGAATTTCTCTAAGTCGTAAGAATCGTGATAGAATACCGGAAAAGCTTTTTTCTCTTCCAGGGACTTCACTGCCTCCAGTCTCTTCTGGTATTCAGTAAAAGGATGGATGTTGGGATTATACCAATACCCAAATACCTCGTGCCCCTCATCCCATAGAACTTTCAAAGGATGAATGGAGCAATTAGCGCAGCAAACGTGTAATAGGAGTTTCATTTTTCACCGCCTTTGTGGGGGTGATAATTCATAACCGTTTTAGTGGCGAGGTCTCCAATGGTTTTAATTAGTTGTGAAAACAAGATTCTTCGTCCCGATTTCATCGGGACTCAGAATGACAAATTGGCATTCTCTTTAAGGGGAGAGGGTTATCGGCTACAACAAACTCTCCTGCGCTCCTTTATCCTTAGATATACCCAAATGCTTATACGCCAAATCCGTTGCCGTTCTTCCTCGCGGAGTACGATTCAAAAGCCCTTCCTGTATCAAAAACGGCTCGTAGATCTCCTCGATGGTCTCCCCTTCCTCTCCGACGGCAACCGCCAGGGTGTTGATACCCACCGGACCGCCTTTGAATTTATTTATCACCACATCCATTATCTTCTTGTCCATCTCGTCCAAACCCAGCTCGTCCACGTCCAGCATCAACAAAGCATCATGCGCCACCTGTATATCGACCTTTCCTTTCGCTTTCACCTCGGCATAATCCCTCACCCGGCGCAGAAGGCGGTTTGCCACCCGGGGGGTTCCCCTCGATCTTTTGGCGATCTCCAAAGCCCCTTCGTCGGTTATTGATACGTTCAATATCCTGGCTGATCTCAAGACGATCTTATACAAATCCTCCGGTAGATAATAATCCAACCGGCTTACCACCCCGAATCTAGCACGTAACGGTGAAGTTAAAAGTCCCGCTCTGGTCGTGGCTCCAACTAAAGTGAAAGGATGCAAAGACAGTTTGACTGACCTGGCTGAAGGTCCTTTTTCTATCATGATGTCGATCTTGAAATCTTCCATGGCGGGATAAAGATACTCTTCAATCACGTGATTTAACCTGTGTATCTCGTCGATGAATAAGATCTCCCTCTCTCCCAGATTGGTCAGAAGTCCGGCTAAATCTGCGGGCCGCTCCAGTACCGGACCGGAGGTGGATTTGATATTCGCCTCCATCTCCTTGGCGATTATATGAGCCAGGGTAGTCTTCCCCAGTCCCGGAGGACCGTAAAATAGAACATGATCTAACGGTTCTCCTCTTTTCTTGGCAGCCTGGATGAAGATACTCAAGTTTTCTTTGATCTTATTCTGTCCCACGAACTCGTCAAACTTTATGGGCCTCAATGTGAGATCATATTCCAATTCGTCATCTAATCTATTGGGGACTGTGACTCTCTGTGCCAAAATTTACCTCGTATGTATGCTACAACGGTCATCGTCTGCCGGCTTGGGTTTCGGTTAAGTATCGGTTTTGTTTTTAGGTTTCGAGATTCGGCTCTGATTTGATTTCTTGTTTAACTATATGTACGCAACCTTTCTATACGACTACCGATTAACGATACGTGACCGTCACCGATACCTCTTTCCACGAAACCATCTAATATTAAACCCTTGAATCTTTAAACTTTTGAACTTTAATAATCATCTGGTATGTTTCAGCGCTCTTTTAATCATCTCCTCCAGCGGTAGACTTTCCTTCGACTCCAAAGCCACCATTTCCAATACTTTTCTGGCATCGTATTTTGTATATCCCAAAGACACCAAAGCCAAAATCGCCTCTTCTTGTGCCGGCAGCAGGACCGCTTCCTTTCCCTTCAATTCTATGCCCGCTCCCAAATCCATCTTTCCGAGCTTCTCTTTTAATTCAACAATCAACCTTTGAGCCGTCTTCTTGCCGATGCCGGCGATGGAGGTTAAAACGTCCAAATTTTCGGATAATACCGCTCTCTGAAACTCCTTCACTGAGAGAAACGACAGAATACCCAAAGCCACCTTTGGACCTACACCGTTCACCGAGATTAATAACTCGAATAAGTCTTTTTCCGGTTTGGTGGAGAAGCCAAAGAGTTTAAGCTCGTCCTCCCGGACGTGCTGGTAGGTCAAAACCTTAACGGTTTCACCGGTTTCTGCTAAACTGCTGAAGGTTGAGACGGGGATATTAACGGAATAACCTACCCCATGCACTTCCAAGATCAAATGGGTGGGGCTTTTCTCGATTAGTTTTCCCTCAAGATAGGCGATCAATTTTTCCTCAAGATTTACCGTCGGTCGTCCGTCGTCCGCCGGTATGTACCAGATGGTACATGCCGCCGCAAAACCATGTTTATCGGTCTGCAAAGCTGCCTGACAATATTCTATGATCCAGCTTATCAGCTCGTTTCTCTGGTAGATAAAATAGACTTCAATCTCATCTTTTGCGCATGGCACAAAGCGATAGCCAGTGCATCCGCTGCATCCATAGGCTGGGGCAGCTCCTTCAACCCTAAAAGATTTTTTACCATGTACTGCACCTGCAGTTTGGAAGCACTCCCCTGCCCCACCACGGATGATTTCACCTCTTTGGGGGAATACTCCGAAACGGGAAGTTTAGCGCATGCAGCCGCCAAGATCGCCACCCCTCTGGCCTGTCCCATCACCAGGGCGGACTTTGCATTTTTGCTGTAAAAGGTCTCCTCTATGGCCAACTGATCCGGATTCTTATCCGAGATGATCTCGGACAAACCTTCAAAAATCTCTTTTAACTTCTCCGGAAGCGGTCTTTTTGAATCTGTCCTGATCACCCCGCACTCCAGAAACACGTTTTCCCTTTCATTGGACCTGATCAATCCATAACCGGTAGCTGCGCTCCCCGGATCAACTCCCAGAATTACCATACTGCCGGTTTCCGGTTTCCGGCTTCCGGTTTGACTTGCTTCTTTCTTTCCAGACCCTGGCAACCGGCGACTGTCTCCCGAATTCTTAACCCTTGACCCTTGCCCCCTGACCCTTCTTTCCGGACCCTGGCCGGGGGCTACTGGAATCTGAATTCTCATGCGCTCATCTTCTCCATGATCTCCGTATCGATGTCGAAATTGGCAAATACTTTCTGCACGTCGTCGTGGTCTTCCAGCTCCTCCATCAGCCGGATCATCTGCTCGGCCTGTTTCCCCTCCAGCTTTATGGTAGTCTGGGGAATCATGGCCAACTCCGCCTGAATATAGAGGATTTTTTTCACATCCAAAGCTTGTTTTACTTCCTCGAATTTGTTGAAGGGGGTGACGATCTCGTAGTAATCCTCCTCGGTGCTCATATCCAGAGCCCCGGCGTCCAGAACCGTCGTCATCAGCTCCTCTTCATCCGTTTTCCCCTTTTCCACCTGAATTATCCCTTTCTTCTCAAACATCCAGCCCACGCATCCCACCTCACCCAAGTTACCCCCGTTGTTGGTGAAGATATGTCTGATTTCCGACACGGCACGGTTCTTGTTATCGGTCAACGTCTCCACCAACACCGCTACTCCTCCGGGACCGTAGCCCTCGTATTTGATCTCCTCGTAGGATACGCCGGTCGAACCACCCTCGACGAGTTGAACACTTCATCAGATAGGGGGCAAACGCTGCTGCTATGTCATCCGACCTGACTTTCATTACCAATGAGGCTGGCAAAAGCCTTCGTTACCGCTTTTCGGTCCTGCTTAGTGACGACACGCGATTTTTTGACTGCCTGGTAGGATACTTCTTCATTAGTGGATTCTATAAACTCTACCCAGCCTTAGAGAGCGTTCAGAAGATTCGAATTCTAATCGGCCTTCAGACCGACAGAACAGCTTATGAGCTCTTGGAAAGAGCCAGAGAACAATGCGAACTCCCGCTGGAGTCTCACGCGGCGGTAATCGATCAGACCCCCAAGAACGTTCTTGCCGAATTCGAAAAATCCGCCGACAGTGCAGAGATCGAGACAGGGGTCCACAAGTTCGTTGAGTGGGTGCGTTCAGGCAAGCTGGAAATCAAGGCATATCCTGGCGAAAGGCTCCATGCAAAAGTCTACATCATGACTTTCGCCGAAGGAGATCGTGACAAGGGGCGCGTCATCACCGGTTCAAGCAACCTTACCCAATCCGGGCTGCAGGACAATCTTGAGTTCAACGTCGAGCTGAAAAAC
>JBDROD010000128.1:0-8708 GCA_043810415.1 Candidatus Zixiibacteriota bacterium
CGATATCGGTGGATGGTCATACAATAGAAACTCTATTGCCGGACTGGGATTTGGGTCGGATAGATTGTCATAGGCTAATTTGTTCATAGCTGAGATGAGAGCTTCTTTGTTATGTGTAATATCTAGAGCGAATTTGTCGGCCTGCCTTTCCATATGCCTGGAATAAGCAGGCATCACCGGCATGGTGACGATACCGTAGATGGAGAATATCAGAAGAAACAATGGCAATCCCGCCACATCCGCCATGTTTTCTATTTTCAGCCTGTTTTTGAATCTGTTGATTATTCTGCCGGCGGACAAATGAATAATGAGAAACCCGATCGCTGCCATCAGGGAGGAGAAGATGATGATCTTCCAGATATGACGCAACAGGTTGTGCCCCATCTCATGGGCGATCACTACTTCGATCTCGTCCGGAGTGTATTCGTTAACCAGATTGTCCCCCAGAACGATCCTTTTGGTGTTTCCCAGACCGGTGAACATGGCATTGGCTTCTTTGGTCTGCTTGCTCATGTTCATGGTGAAGATATCCTCCACCGGTGCATTTGCCTTTTGGGATAATTTTATCAATTTGTCTCTCAGCTCACCTTGAGGCAAAGGGGTGAACTTATTGAAAAGCGGCATGATTAGAACAGGTGCTAGGTTAATCAAAACTACGGTGAATAGTATAAACACCACAGAGACGTAAATCCACCACCTTCGGGGCGATTTCTTCAACGCCAGGTATATACCTTCCACTACGAGAATCATGATAATAGCAATGACCATCAGACCGACAAGCTGTTCTCCGAACCATTGAGGGAAGTTCTGGTTGGATAACCCGAATCTCTGCTCCAGGGTGAATCCGTAGTAGCTGGAGGGAAAACCAAAGATGAACCCCAAAATCAAAAATAAAAGTGTGTAGAATGCCACCACCCAGAATCGCTTTCTGGTAAACTTCTCAATTTGTCTTCGCAGGTAGGCGGAGATTCCCAAGAACAAGAAAAGCACCAGGAGGATTATGGTGTAGCCCTGATCAGCAAAAAAAAGAACGTTCTTTGCCCTTTGATATCTAATGGCTTTTTCCAGGCGCTCCTTTCTTTCAGCTTCCGTTTGTCCGACTTGAGATAAAGAATGTTTTGAGGAATCAGATATGACCGGTGCAGGTGACACCGGTTCGGTTTTCACTTGTGCTTGAATCACTCCTACAAGCAGCAACGAAACTGTAAGAAGAAATAACAGAGAGGATAGAATTCGACACATGGCATTCCCTTTTCTTAACTGGTTCTTCGGATAATTTTCGAATTTAGAATTGTTCTTGGAAGCCATAGTATGAACCATATGGTTCATACCCGCGGATAGTTTTGATTTTCTACTTTTGTTCTTTTAATTTACCTATGATCTCCTTCGCCACCTTTTTACCTGAAAGAAGCATTCCTCCGAAAATCGGTCCCATGCGATAAGAGCCGTAAACCGCATTCGCTGCCATCCCTGCTACGTAGACGTTGGGTAAAACCTCCTTGGAATTTTCCACCACTTCTCTTTCTCCCACCTCTGCCCACATCGGTTTTTCTCCTACTATATCCCCGGTGGAGGTGAACAGCTTAGGACCCATCTTCCTTACTATGATTTTAATCAGCTCGGTGGGATGTCCGGTGGCTTCTATCAGATACTTTGCCCGGATGGTCAACGGGTCCACGTGGAGATTTGCCAAATCTACGGCGGACCAATTCAATACCAACCCGCAGATTTTGTCCTGCTCCAACATGACGTCTTCCGCGCTAATCAGATTGAATATCTTAGCTCCGGCTTTCATTGCTTTCGAGCAGAGGGTGGAGATACATTCTACTGAATCCGCTGTGTAGTAACCTGTTTTGTAAGTTTTATAACTAACGCCTATTTCATCTAAAATGAATTTCCCCTCCTCCCCTACAACCAACTCATTGAACATCATCCCCCCACCCCACATTCCTCCGCCGATGCTCAGCTTTCGCTCAAATACCGCCACTTTTATTTTTTCCCGACTTAAATGAAGAGCAGCGGAGAGCCCAGCTGGCCCTCCGCCTACAATAGCTACATCTAACTCTGTACAATCTAAAAACTTCCGGGTGAAGCTTTCTATTATCGCTTTGGTGATTACCACATCATCTAATTTCATGTTGTCCTCTCACTTTAAACCTAATACTTCTCGGTATCCCGGGATATCCAAGAATCCGTGCCCGCTGATATTGAAAGCGATGACCTTCTTCTCACCGCTCTCTTTGCATTTGAGCGCTTCATCGATGGCACAGGCTATGCTGTAGGCGGATTCGGGGGCGGGTAAGAATCCTTCCGTCTGAATGAACTCCTTGGCCCGTCCGAATACGTGTTTTTCGTCCTTGGGATAAGCAATGGTATCGATCAATTTGTGGTCCCGGAGAAGACTTAGGATGGGCGAGCAGCCGTGATATCTCAAACCGTCCCCTTTTATGGGATCCATGTCGATTTTATGCCCCAGCGTATACATTTTAAGAAGGGGGGTCATCTCGGCATAGTCGGCGAAATCATATTTGTATTCTCCTTGTAGATTGGGAGCTGCCTGGCTTTGCGCCGCTAAAAATCTGATCTTCTTCCCCTGTTTTAAAGCATCGTGCATAAAGGGAAGGGCAAAACCACCGAAATTGCTCCCTCCTCCCAAGCAGGAGATCACCATATCGGGATAATCATCGAACTTCTCAAACTGCTTTTTTGTCTCCAAACCAATGATGGTCTGGTGCATCAAAACATGATTCAAAACGGAACCTAAGCAATAGATGGCTTTGGGATCTTTATTGGCATCCTCCATCCCCTCGGAAATGGCTATTCCCAAAGAACCCGGGTGCTTTTGATCCTTGTTATAAAGGGTTTTTCCAAATTCTGTTTTTGGGCTGGGGGAGGCATAAACTTCTGCCCCATATAGCTCCATTAAATTCTTTCTGTCTCTCTTCCAATCATGTACTGCTCTCACCCAGTATACGGTGCATTTCAAACCAGCCAGGGAAGCAGCATAAGCCAGTGCGGTTCCCCACTGCCCGGCTCCTGTTTCGGTGGCCAAACGCTCGTATCCTTCTTTTTTGGCGTAATATGCCTGGGCCAAAGCGGTATTCACCTTATGGCTTCCGGTGGGGCTGTAGAATTCGGATTTGTAATAAAGCCGTGCGGGGGTACCCAATTTCTTTTCTAAATTGAGTGCCCGAAATAACGGCCTGGGCCTGCCTGCTTGGAAGTACATCTCCCTTAATTCCTCCGGAATGTCAATCCATCTATCGTTGGAGAACTCCTGTTTTAGACACTCGGCTAAAAGTATGTTGGGCAGGTTCTTTATCCTCGATTCCCCTTTCTCCGGATCGTGCGGCGGGGGGAGCGGTTCGGGAAGATCGGGAATTATATTGTACCATTGACGGGGCAGCTCTTTGGTATCAAGATTAACCATTCTTTGTTTGACCGGCATATCAAATCTCCTTTATGTTGTTAAATTTTCCAATAGCACTTATGTAGTTATCAGTTTTTGCATTCAAAATTCCATTCTGCAATTTGCACTCTGCAATCTTCATTTTGCAATAAAGGTTTTCACCTCTCACCTTTCACCTAACACCTATAACCTTCTTAAACCTTCCCTCCCAAGCTCTCAAAGTTGATGAAGTCCGCATAGTGTACGATTATCGCTTCCACCGATCGATACCCCCCATCCCCTTCGTGCGCATGCGTGGCGATTATATGTACCACCTCGTCCGGCAAACCGTGCTGGTATGCCAAAGCTGAGCCGGAAAAAGGGTGCCTGAGCAGCTTACCGGTTTTGCTTTTGACTATTTTATTCTTTTCTTTGGCATATTCGACGATTTTTCCCACATCATGGAGAATCGCTCCGGCGATCAAAATATCTCGGTTTATCTGCACTTTACCATCGTAGAAGCCTAAAAGCACTTTGGCAATCTCCAATGAGGTCTTGGTGACTGCTCTGGTATGGGTTATCAAGCTGATTTTACATTCCGGAATCAAAAGCGTAAAAGGTATTTCACCCAGTTTGTCGATCGACCAGCCGCCCTTTTTTATGGCATCCTCCCAGGCAGAGATCACCTGTTCTTTTAACTCTTTATCTTTTATCTGCCAAATCTCTGGTAGAAGTTTCACTATTTCCGATTTCATGTTTCTCCTCTTTTTGAAAATCTTCCCGTTTCAAACGGGATGAAATAGAATCAAATACTAATAAACTTGGGGGGGAATTGCAACAAAAATCTGATAAAAACAAAAACGAATGACGGATTATATAAAAAACCCCTCACTCCCTGTTTCCCCCTCTCCTCGTGTGGAGAAGAGTACTAGGGGGGAAAGGTTGAAATAACGTGACGCTACGAGGTTTCTACATTATTGAGTTATTTAGCACGTTTGAGCTTGAATTCGGCTTTGAGGAATCCCACTTTTTTCTTTCGATGGTTGTAAACGGGGGGAGAATAAAAATCTGCCAACTCTCTTAATTGTTTTTTGCTTAATACTCCCAGCTGCTTATAGACCTCAATGGATGCCGGCGCTATCGCCCTGGCGGTACCATCCATGATCTTAACTGCCAAACCATATCCTTTATCCAGAATGACCGAACAGTGCAGTGCCTCTGCCCCGCCTTTGCTTAAGATGTTTCCTTTACTCGGAATCGCCAGCTCGTAGTCCAATCTTTTTCTTCCGGAGATCATGTCCGGATATTTCCACATGGAGTCAGCCACCACCTGAAGCGATTGGGAGGTAATCTGGCTTTTTGATTTAAAGCTTCGAAGCTTGGCAAATCCCATTGCCATGTTTTTCAAAGGAAGGGCAAAGGTGGGGGTGCCGCAATTCTCTATTCCTATCCCGATCTTTTTTTCAGGATATTCGCAGAGCTCAGAGATCGTTTTCAAGTCCAGCTTTTGCACCGGGTGTTTCGGATCCAGGTAATTTTTCAGATTCCATCCCTTGTACACGCACATCGCCAGCATCCCCGCATG
Source organism: Candidatus Zixiibacteriota bacterium (assembly GCA_043810415.1). Taxonomy (GTDB): domain Bacteria; phylum Zixibacteria; class MSB-5A5; order MSB-5A5; family SM1-73; genus CAIVRH01. The sequence goes on from JBDROD010000128.1 coordinate 4,974, forward strand.
TTTTCCGGAACAGTTATGCTCCAAGGGCGAGAATTTTTTCTTAGGAGGAGTTATTCCCGTCGCAGTGTAGTAATGGGGAACGTGCGCTCCACATTGTAGATAACTTTTGTTCAACCCGATCTTTTTAAGAATGCTCTGAACCGTCCGGACATGCTTGCTCTCACCGTTGTGCGACCCGGAGATGATGGCGATCTCTTTCTGGGTGAAACCGAATCCCTCCGCCGTTCCCGACTCAACCACCGGTACTGCCTGAAAGGGTTTGGCTGAAGACCGCAGGAACGTAATGAAATTCGGATCACCGGTGAAATATAAAAGCTTACCTGATGAATCCACCAATGCCACTGCCACCCGGTGGATGCTTTCCACCACGTTATTCCTATAAGCTATAACCGAGGCTTCTTTCATACACCCTACAATTTAATGGATATTCTCGAAATATCAAAGGGAAAAACATTTTGATAAATGCTGAAAATAATGTGGTTAATCGAAACAGATGTTCTGAATATATGAAACTTGGTGTAACAAGAAAAGTATATAACCAATGAAAATATCCGTTATCCGTCATTGGTAATTAGTTATTGGTTCTGTATTCAATTTTCCTTGACTTCTCTCTAATAGACTTTACCTTCCACTCGTAGCTTAAGTTAAGTCCACGTGGAAAAAGAGGAAAAGTTGGAATTTATAAAACTAATTAAGACAAAGATAGACGTATTCTGGATATATAACCGGAAACGAATCCTGATCATGGTCTGGGCTTTCCTGGGTATTCTGATTCTTTCGCTGATATCCGTAATTATCTTCTATAATGCTTACAAAAAAGACCTTCCTTCTTTGACCCAGCTGCACAATATCGAACCGAGCCTGATAACTCGAATCTATTCAGCCGACGGAAAGATCATTAAGGAGTTCTATACCGAGCGCAGAATATATATCTCTTTGTCACAGATGCCTCCCACTCTTATAAACGCCCTTATGGCATCTGAGGACCGGAGATTTTACAGTCACTGGGGGGTCAACACTCTATCCATACTCCGAGCGATTTGGGAGAGTATTTGGTTCAGGCAAAGGGTTAAGGCTACCAGCACCATCACCCAGCAGTTAGCCCGGATGCTTTTTCTCACCCCCGAAAGGTCCATGTCTCGGAAGATAAAGGAGGTACTGACTTCTATTAAGATTGAGAGAAATTACACCAAGGAGGAGATCTTAGAGCTTTATCTAAATCAGTCCTATTTTGGAAAGGGAGCTTATGGGGTCCAGGCCGCCTCTCAGCTCTATTTCAGCAAGAGCGTAGGGGATCTAACCATTTCGGATTGCGCCATCTTAGTCAGCATTCCCAAAAACCCCGGTAGATATTCTCCGCTCACCAATCCGGACTTATCGATCAAGAGAAGAAATATCGTTTTGGAGTCGATGAAGGATTTCGGAAAACTATCCACACATCAATCCGATTCCCTCCAGAGCCTTCCTTTGGAGATCCATCCTACCCCTGCACCTTTGGGGAATGCCCCTTATTTCACCGAGATGGTGCGTCAGTATTTGGAGAAAAATTACGGGGAAGATGCTCTTTACCAGGGAGGATTATCGGTTTATACCACCCTGAATTCAGAACTGCAAAAAGCAGCCGAGGAAGCTCTTTTAACCGAGTTGGATAATCGTCAGCGCCTTATGGAGAGGATCCGCTCATTAAGAGACACCAGCTATACTATAGTGATGATTGACTCTGTCGAAGGTAAACCGCAGAGGAAGAGGATATACAAGCAGATGCAGGGCGCCCTTTTGGCTATGGACAACCAAACCGGTGATGTTCTGGCTTTAATCGGAGGAAAGGATTTCAACCAGAGCAAGTTCAACCGGGCTACCCAGGCTCTTCGTCAGCCCGGCTCCGGTTTTAAACCGTTTATCTATACTGCTGCCATTGACAATGGAGCCAAACCGACTGATATCATGTATGATACACCCTTCTCCCTCACCGGGGAAGACGGGAAACAGTGGAGCCCTCAGAATTTTGATTTGATTTTCCGGGGACCGGTTACCCTCAGGAAAGCTTTGGCCAAATCGATCAACGTGATTTCCGCCAAGTTGATCCAGAAGGTGACTCCCCAGCAGGCTATCTTTTTCGCTTCGCATATGGGACTTTCCACCTCCCTCTCCCCTTATCCCTCCTTGGCTCTGGGAACGTCTGAGGTCACTTTATGGGACATGGTTTCGGCTTTTTCGGTTTTCCCCAACGGAGGGATTAAAGTACAACCCCGGTATATTTTGAAGATCACCGATCGTTATGGAAAAATCCTGGAGGAACATAAAATCTCCCAAAGACAGGAGGTGCTGTCTGCACAGACCGCTTACATCATGACCACCATGCTTCAATCGGTGATCCGGAGGGGCACAGGTTACGGAGCTATGGCTAAAGGGTTTACCCGGCCGGCAGGTGGCAAGACCGGAACCACGGACAACTGTTCCGACAATTGGTTTAACGGCTTTACCCCCCAGATCACTGCGGGGGTATGGATCGGTTATGATGACAAGACCGTGATTGGTCACAATGTCACCGGAGCCACCACCGCACTGCCCGTTTGGACCGAGTTCATGATGAAAGCACACGAGCATTTACCGGTTGAGGAATTTAAGATCCCGCCGGGGATCTATTTCAAAACCGTCTGCCTGGAGAGCGGTCTTTTGGCCACGGATAAATGCCGCCACATCATCAAGGACGTTTTCACCGATGAGACCATGCCCAGGGAATTCTGCAATATTCACCGCTCCAAAGGATTACCCGATTTCCCCTCCCTTGTGCCGTTTTATGAGAAAGGTGAAACTCCGGAGAAAGAAGAGGGAATAGCATTCTAGATAACAAGGTTTAAGGAGTTATCTTACGAATTCTACTTGAACTTTAAACATTGAACTTTAAACGCTTTTTGCAAGAAATTAAAACCCCGAAGAATAAGATATTCGTCGGGGTTTTGAAGTTGTAATATGTCCCTCTCTATCTCAAAGGACATACCTGGAATGGCTTGTCTATTATATTCTGGCCACATTGGTCGCTTGAGGACCTTTGGGGCCTTCGATGATGTCGAAACTGACTTCGTCTCCTTCCTTCAAGGATTTGAATCCCTCTTCCTTTATGGCTGAGAAGTGAACGAAGATATCCTTACCGCCATCCTGCTGCTCTATGAAGCCGAATCCCTTGGCATCATTGAACCATTTTACCTTGCCAGTTGCCAAACCTTTTCACCACCTTTCACAAACTTAAGTTTTGAACTTATCTCATCCAGTCAAGTTTAAGTTAATCAATGCGCTGGTGACTGGAGTTTTCCTCTTTCGTTCCCTTTGACCAGCAATTTAGAATATAAAAAAACCCACGAAAATTCAGCCTAAGTTTTCGTGGATTGAAAACTCAAACCATCCAAAAACTTACTGCAACTTTCTTACTACCTATCAAAATACACACTGTAAAATACTACCTTATATTAATTTTGTCAAGCAAAATCTTTAAAAACCAATAAGAAAAACAACAATTTTGTCAATTTTCTAAGACCATACTAATTTCATTATCGGTATAATTGACAAAAGGTTACCTTGATAAATATCTAAATTCGAATGAACGGTTAAGGATAGGTTAGCCAAAACTTCAAGGCACAGACTTAAACTTCTCGAAATCTGCTAAATCGAACTCAGAACATATCTTGGGTGAATTTCCTCGAAACAGAAAAGATCATAACCCAAATTCGAAGATTA
>JBDROD010000129.1:0-2737 GCA_043810415.1 Candidatus Zixiibacteriota bacterium
ACATTCCTCCCTGGGCTATCGACCGCCTAACGAGTTCGAAGCCCTCCTGAGGAACGAAAAAGTGAACCGCCCAACCATCCTAACCTAACCTGTCCAACAAAAGGGGTTCACTCCAGTCCAATACAAGTCAGGTTTCTTACTGTATACATACCTTTTAATTTCCTCTGGCCATCTTAGAAAACTCAACCTATCATTAATTGTTCTTTTATTAGTGCTCGTTCTTATTAGTAATTCTTTTGCTATCTCGTTTTCTTGATCTGCGTACACTTTTTTCAGTTCTTCATACAACGGTTGCAGTGCTTTGCATTGTTGAAAAGGATCCCACGGAACTCGGTTAGTGTGAATATGAAACATTACATTTCTTGCTTGCTCTAGATCAATATCATCTTCTATTATGTTTACCGGTGCCTTCTTTATCCCTAACTCTCTTAAAGCCCAATATCTTCGTTCACCATCTAATAACTGGTATTCTCCGTCATTCCCCTTGAGTTTCTGAACAATTAAAGGGACTATGAGTCCGAACTGTTTGATAGACCGTTTTAAATAATCAAATTCATTATCATTATCTCGAATATTCTGTCCACGTGGATTATTTGGATTAGGTCTAATACTTGAAACATCTATTATCTTCAGTTCGAAATTTAATTTCTGTATCTGCATATTCTCTCTCCATTTTTATCTACTAATTATTCAAATTGATTTTCAAGTGAGTGTTTCTATGTTATAAAATTTTTGTTTCGATCTATGTACTTTAATGAATTGTGAGCAATATCATGAGTTTTATTCCTCGTTATGGATGTAGATTAGCGGCAACCGTTTTCCCATCCTTGTCATGATTTCATATGCAAACGTTCCGGTCCATTCACCCAGATCATGTGCGGTGATTTCGTCTTTTCCTTGTTTTCCCATCAACACCACTTCGTCCCCCACTTTCACACCGGGGATAGGGGTCACGTCCACCATGAAAGCGTCCATGCACACGCGTCCCACCACTTTGGCTCTCTTCCCGTGAATTAATACTTCCCCCTTGTTGGAGAGAAGCCGGCTGTAGCCATCCGCATATCCCAAAGGAATGGTGGCGATTTTAGTTTTCTTCACGGTGATGAAGGTCTTTCCGTAACTGATGGGGGTTCCTCCGCCGACAACTTTGAGGAACATCACCCGGCTTTTCAAGCTCATCGCCGGTTTAACCCGGATGGATTCGGTCGTCTCCATAGAAGGATAAAGACCGTACAGCAGATGCCCTACCCGAACTTGATTAAAATAACTCGCCGGGATGTCGAGCACCGCACCGGAGTTGGCGATCGATTTTACGGGGATGTGGTTGGAGAATGATTCAAGTTCGTCCAGAGTTTTTTTGAAGACCGACAGCTGGTGAAAAGCAAAATCCTTTTCTTTGTGGTCGGAGGTGGAGAACTGCGACAAAATCCCCTTCAATCGCACATGGGGCAGTTTGTTTATTCCCTTCACTAGCTTGACCGTATCCTTCGGCAGAACACCGTAACGGCCCAAGCCGGTATCGATTTCTATATAGAGATTACAAAATCGTTTTCTCTTCTTTGCCTCGCGGGATAGGTTTTTGACTAACTCCAGATCGGTGACCACCTGCTCCAGATTATATTTCACTATAAAACCGGCACGGCTTGGAGGTTCAGGATACAAATTTACGATGGTGGCTTTGATCCCTTTTTCCCGAAGCTCGATCCCCTCCTCCAAAAGAGCCACACCCAAAGAGCCGGCGCCATTCTCCAGAGCGACTTTCGCCACTGGGTGAGCGCCGTGCCCGCAACCATCGGCTTTGACAATGGCCATCAGCTCCACTTTTTTTCCCAATCTCTGCTTGATCCGGCGTATATTATAGGCGATGGCACCCAGATCGATCTCTAGATATGCCGGCCGGAGGAAGTGATTGTTATTTGAAATTATCAACGCTCTCTCCTGTTATAGAATTCATACGCATGAAGGGAAACATTTCCAATTAAACGCTGAGTATATAATTCGAATTCAAGGAAATTGTCAAGGGAAATCACAGAAGTCACTTGAATCCAACGGCGGGATATTCTTATGAACGCATACGCGATTCCCGCCGCTATGGGAGATTAAGTATTAATGGACAAAGGGTAGGACATTTCACCCTGCAATTGTGATCTTTCAACACTCCCTTGACCTGTCTTATTGGTCACTGATAAAGTAAAACATCGAAATATCTTGACGCATAAAATTGTATTAGTATCTTAGGATGGAAAACTTATGAAACGAAATCGAATCAAGTTCATTTTGATTTTTCTCTTGCTTTCTTTCTTCGCCTGCAGCAACGAGGAAACGAAATCTCCCGCTCCCCAGGTTAACGCTCCGGATCAGGTAATGGAAAATTCCACCATCACTTTTTCCGATAAGGGGATAAATTCTGCCATAATCTGGGCTAAATACATCGAGGTGTTCGAGAAGCTCGATTTGAAAAAAGCCAGGCAGGTGAGGATCGATTTTTACGACAAGGACGGAGTCCATACCTCGGTTCTGGTGGCGGACAGCGGGAGGATTCAGGAGAGGAAACACAAATTCGAAGCTTTAGGGCACGTGGTGGTGACCACGGATGACGGGGTTAAACTTACGACACAAAGCTTACGATGGGATCCGGACATCAACAGGATAGTGACCGACGATTTTGTCACCATCACCAAAGACAAAAACGTTATCTCGGGGTACGGACTGGAGGCGGATCAGCAGCTTAACCATA
>JBDROD010000130.1:0-7950 GCA_043810415.1 Candidatus Zixiibacteriota bacterium
AGGGGGTGATGTACCGAGGTAATACTCAAAGGGCGGAGAAGTTTCTGGACTGACCTTTGGGATCGATGATGAAGGATAATAAGAAGTTCGGTGAGGATTTCGGCAACTAGGGATTTTTAACCTTTGGCGCCGGAGTCAGCCTCTATCTGTTCACTGGCAAGCATTGAGTGGTAAACGCCCGGTTCGCCGGGAGAATCGAGTTTGAAAATTAACCCATTCACTCATTTTGAATGAGGAGGGAACAAATGAAAAAGGTTATATGTATAATGTTGGCAGTTCTTGTGCTATCTGCGTTTTCTACCGCTTTTGCACAGGAGAAGACCGCAAAAGGAAGGATTGAATTGGGTGGAAGCGTTGTTTTTGACCGTACTTCCTATGACAATGGCTCCATAACAGACATAACAATTATGCCAAGAATGGGCTATTTTATTATACCCAAGTTGGCATTGGAGCCAACGCTGCTGATGGAAAATTATAGTGTAGACCCAGATGGGGGGGATAGCTATTCAGCAACAGATATGGGAGCGCTACTCAATGTGGCTTACCATTTTGAGGGACAAAGTGGAAGTAAATTTGTTCCTTTTATTTTCGGGGGCATTGGTTTTGTTAGCCACTCCGGTGATGTTGGTGCAGCAGACGAAATGACTATGATCCTGCCGGATTTAGGTGGCGGGGTCAAAATTTTCTTTACAGATAATGCACTAATCCGAGCTGAGGCTTTTTATCAGCGTGTATCTAATGCTAACGGCGTAAAAGATGCTGATGCCAGCGAGTTCGGGTTGAGGGCCGGTGTCTCCATTTTCGTCAAATAATTCAGCAGTCTAATAGGGGGATATTTTGCAAAATGCTGATTCTTTGAAGGGATCAGCATTTTGTTTATCTCTTCATTTTTTTGATATATCTGATCTCGGATGTGAGGATGAACTCTATACGGATGTCGACTGTGCCATCGTCCATCAATAAGCTAAACCTTTACGTCGGTCTAAACTGTTATTTGGGAAGGAGAATGGGTAGCTAATGAATTATCCCTACACTTGTTTTCTTCACTCTTTTCCTCTGCCAAACTGCAGATAATCCGTAAATAGAAGCAAGCTTTGGAATTATCGCTTTTTCCCGTTCCATTTAGCTTGACATGGAAATGGGAATTTATTATTTTTTTTGTTTGAAACCAGATGGAGGTATGCACCAGGCGGTGCATACCGGAGACATGCACCATACGATGCATGCCGGAAATGCGAACCATACGGTTCATATCGGAGGTACATACCATTCGGTTTATACCAAAGGAGTGACTGATGCAATCCAAGGATTTGCCCAAACACTACGATCCCAAACAGACCGAAAACAAATGGTATCAATTCTGGCTGGAGAAGAAATACTTCCACGCGGACGTAAACACCCAAAAGGAAATTTTCAGCATGGTGATCCCACCTCCCAATATTACCGACGTGCTTCACGTGGGTCACGCGCTGAACAACACCCTGCAGGACATACTGATCCGCTGGAAAAGGATGCAGGGTTACGAGACCGAATGGCTGCCGGGGACGGATCACGCCGGGATCGCCACCCAGGTGATTTTGGAAAAGAAGCTGGCCAAGGAGGGATCATCCAGGGAGAAGCTGGGAAGGGAGAAATTCATTAAGCTGGCCTGGGAGTGGAAAAAGAAGAACGGCGATGCCATATTAAATCAATTGAAAAAGATCGGCTGTTCCTGCGACTGGGACCGAACCAGATTCACCATGGATGAGGGGCTTTCCGAGGCGGTGCTGGAGGTCTTCGTCCATCTTTACAACAAAGGTTTGATCTACCGGGGGAAGCGGATCATCAACTGGTGCCCCCGCTGCCAGACCTCCCTTTCGGACGACGAAACCGAGCGGGAGGAGAAGGATGGGCATCTCTGGTTTATAAAGTATAAACTCAAAGGCTCGGACGAATACATCACCGTAGCCACAACCCGGCCGGAGACCATGCTGGGCGACACCGCCGTGGCGGTCAATCCCAAAGATAAAAGGTTCGAGAAGCTGGTGGGTAAATCGGCCATCCTTCCCATCCTGGACCGGGAGCTTCCGATCATAGCGGACGACTACGTCGATCCGGAGTTCGGCACCGGTATGGTCAAGGTCACTCCGGCCCACGATCCCAACGATTTCGACATGGGGACGAGACATAAGCTGGAAAAAATCAACGTGATGAACCCCGACGGGAGCATGAACGAGAATGCGGGGAAGTTTGCCGGGATGGATCGCTACGCCTGCCGGGAAGCTTTGGTGGCAGAATTAAAAAAGAAGAAGTTTCTGGAAAGGATCGAAGCCTATAAGGTGGCGGTGGCTTTGTGTTACCGCTGCGGAACCGAGATCGAGCCGTATCTTTCGGAACAGTGGTTCGTTAAGATGGAGCCTTTGGCTCGACCCGCCATCGAGGCGGTCAAGACCGGCAAGGTGAGGTTCTATCCGGAGCGCTGGACCAAGACCTACATGCACTGGATGGAGAACATCCGGGACTGGTGTATCTCCCGTCAACTGTGGTGGGGGCACCGGATTCCGGTGTGGTATTGTCAGGACTGCAAGGAGATCATGGTTTCGAAAACCGCCCCGTCCGAATGCGGTAAATGCAAAAGCAAAAACTTAAAGCAGGACGAGGACGTTCTGGATACCTGGTTCTCCTCCTGGCTCTGGCCCTTCTCCACCTTTGGCTGGCCCAAAAAGACTCAGGAGTTGGAGAGGTTCTACCCCACCCGGGCGCTCTTCACCGCATCCGAGATCATCTTCCTGTGGGTGGCGCGGATGGTGATGGCGGGATATGAGTTCATGGGGAGGGAACCTTTCTCCGACGTTTACATTCACGGTACGGTGCGGGATGATCAGGGGATCAAGATGAGCAAATCTCTGGGGAACGGGATTGATCCTCTGGAGATAATCAATGAATACGGGGCGGATGCTCTGAGGACCACCATGATGCTGGTGACCCCGGAGGGGCAGGATACCCTGATCGCCAAAAAGACCTTTGAGGTGGGACAGCATTTCGCCAACAAACTGTGGAACGTGTCCAAATTCGTTAGGGGGAATCTTCCCGACGGCATTACCCCCGAGGTAGGGACAACCTTAGGATTGCCCTTACAAAAGATGGAGGACCGCTGGATTTTGAGTCGGCTCCACCGGACCATCAATGACGTTACCGGCTTCATGGAAAACTACCGGTTCAACAGTGCCTTGAAGACATTATACGATTTCATCTGGCACGATTTCTGCGACTGGTACGTGGAAATGATAAAGCAGAGGTTGAATCTCCCCGAAGGGGAAAACGACAAATCGACAGCCCAACAGATAGCTCATCTGGTGCTGAATCACATACTGCGACTGCTGCACCCCTTTGCCCCGTTTTTAACCGAGGAGATCTGGCAGCATTTGTACAAGCCGGAAAAACAGAATTACTCATCTTCCATTTTGAACGCTGACTGGCCCGTTTCTGCCAGTGAGATGATCGATGAAAAGCTGGAGGATACTTTGAAGAGGGTGCAGGAGGTGGTGACCTCCATCCGGAACATCCGGTCGGAGATGAACGTCCCTCCGGTCAAAAAAGCGGACGTTTTGATCCGGGTGGCTAATCCGGACTTAGTCCGGGTGTTGGAGGATAACCGGGAGCATATAGCCCTTTTGGGAAAGGTGGAAAAACTTCAGATCGGAAGGAAAGTTGCCAAGCCGGATCATTCCGCCAGCGCGGTGATCCGGGATGCGGAGATTTTCATCCCCCTCGAAGGTTTGATAGATTTGGAGCAGGAGCGGAAGAGACTGGATAAGGAGATTCAAAGGGTCAACCAGCTTTTGGAGAAGATAAATAAAAAACTTTCCAACGAGGATTTCCTCAGGCGTGCGCCCAAGGAGATAATTCAAAAGGAAAAGATCAAACGGGACGAATACAGCCGGATAAACGAAAAATTAATCCAGCACTCGGAGGAGATTTTAGGCTGGTGACCATGTTGGTTCGGGATGTCCTTCAGGATGAATCCCTTTCCTTCGACACTGAGTCTCACTTCGTGCTGAGCGCACTCAGTGCGAAGCAGGAAGAAGTGCAGGATAAACCCCGGCTACGAACAAAGAGAATATTAATTCAACCCCGGGTATCGGGGATAATTTCGTTAAATTAATGGGAATAGCTTATTCTAATTAAGCATGGAGGCTTTCCAACCGGGTCATATTGGTAAACCTCTCCCCTGTCGTTCCATCACTCAATGAAGTAAGGGGTAAGGGGGAGAGGTAAAAACAAAACAAATCCCGCCTGATAAATCAGGCAACTACGTTTTGGAATAAAACACTATGTGGTGGGTATAACTAATCAAGACAGGGAAGTAAGATAAACCCTTTTTTTCAGGGGGTGGTGAAATGAAAAGCTCTTTGATATTCAAGGTCGTAATTATGGGACTCACCCTCATTACGGGGAGTTGGCTGGGGGGAGAGGTGACGCCGATTTACGGCGAGGTTTCGGTCACCATCTACAACCAGGATTTGGGACTGGTCAAGGACGTGCGGGAACTGGATTTCCAAAAAGGGAAGAGCATCATCAAATTCACCGACGTGGCTTCGCAGATAGATCCCACCTCGGTTCATTTCAACCCGGTGAATTCCTCCGATCAGGTGAGTATACTGGAGCAGAACTACCAGTATGATCTGGTCAGCTCGTCAAAGATACTGGAGAAATACATAGACAAGGGGATCGAGCTTTTCACCAAATCCGAAGGAGCTACCGGGGAGGAAAAATCATATAAAGGGACGCTCCTTTCCTACTCTAACGACAATGTAACTTTGCAAGAGCCGGCGGGAGCCATTCGAATCATCAGGTTAGATGAGATCAGCAACCTTTACTTTCCTTCCCTGCCGGAAGGCTTGATCACCCGGCCCACCTTAGTATGGCTTCTCGACAGTCAGGTGAGCGGAAAGAGGAAGGCGGAGGTGAGCTATCTTACCTCCGGCATAAACTGGCATGCCGAATATGTGGCGGTGGTGGATCAGAAAGATCAAAACCTGGAGTTGGCCGGCTGGGTTTCCATCGATAACCGCTCCGGCGCCACTTACGAGGATGCCAAGGTGAAGCTGATCGCCGGGGAAGTGCACCGGGTAACGCAAATGCCGGTACCGTCCCGTTTGGGAAAGGGGCTTATGCCGGAGATGGCTGCCGCACCCCAGTTTGAGGAAAAACCTTTCTTCGAATACCATCTCTATACCCTTCTGCGACCCTCCACCATCAAGGATAACGAGACCAAGCAGGTCTCCCTCTTCCCCTCTGCCAACGTAAGAACGAAAAAGATCTATACCTACGACGGCGCCAGAAACGATAAGAGCGTCAGAGTGGAGCTGGAGTTCAAGAACGCGGAGAGTGAAGGTATGGGAATGCCCCTGCCGGCGGGGAAGATCCGGGTATACAAAGCAGACGTGGACAAATCCTTAGAATTCGTAGGAGAGGATCAGATCAATCATACCCCCAAAGACGAGAAGGTACGGGTGTTCCTGGGGAATGCGTTTGACATCGTGGGGGAAAGAAAGAAGACCGATTTCAAACAGATCTCCGATAACGTCTCCGAGGAATCATATCAGATCAAACTAAGGAATCACAAGGAGGAGCCGGTGGAGGTGGTGGTGGTGGAGCATCTTTACTCCTACGTCCAGTGGGAGATCAAGGAATCCTCCATCCCTTACGAGAAAAAAGACGCCTCCACCATCGAGTTCAAGGTTCAGCTGGCAAAAGACCAGGAGGTGGCGGTGAATTATACGGTGAGGTACTATAGATAAAAAGAGCAGGGAAAAGGCGATGAGGGAAAGAAAAATTAATTGCAAATTGCAGAGTGCAAAATGTAAACTGCAAATTTATCAAGCAAAAATCTTTGTTTTTCGATTAGGTTATGTAAAGAGAAACAATTTTTAATTTTTCTCTTTACATTTCGAGTTGCTTTGGAACCATATGTCGGGTTGCTCTCCACAAAGATCGCAGCCTGATTTGCTGATGAAATTAATGATTATGAATTAGAAATCGGAACTTCTCTTTTCGGAGGTAAGATGAAAATCCAAAATTTCAAAATTTCATTTTGGGGATGGTTTCTTTTATTTTCCGTTTTCGTTCTGGCTTTTTCCCTTTATATATCGGGATGCGGGGTTAAGAATCCCGGTTTGGTTTCCGCCAAAATCTACTTGAATTTGGTCCCGCCGGATTACGACAAAGCCAAGGAGCAGCTGCTTTTGGCAATAAAGCAGGATTCACTCAATTGCGAGGCGCATTATCTTTTGGGAAAGATCTACGCCGAGAAAGATCTGTACCGGGAGATGATGGCTGAGTTTGGAAAGGTGGGAACGTGCAAGTCGAAGTCGAAAGATCCTCAGATGACGGAGGAGATAAACCTGATCCAAAGACAGAAATGGACCGAGGTGTTGAATTCAGGCATCCGGTTGAGCAAAAAGAGATTGCAGGTGGATCAATACAAACTCGATCTTCTTACCGATTTCTCCAAATATCCGGTCTACAAGGACAGTCTCAAGGCGATCTCGACCGAGATGGATAGTCCCGATCAATTTTCCTGGGACAGCTATCAGATGTACGGCCAGGTTAAACCGGTCCTGGAGGATTTGGAGAATATTCTGGCTCAGGAGACGGTAGATCGTTATCAACTGGCCATTTTCATCGATTCCACCCGATATGAGCCTTACCTGAACTTAGCCGTCGAGTATGGGCGCCGGGACCTGTTGGACTTAGCTCTGGAGTATTACCAGAAAGCGCTTCAGCTAAAACCGGACGATTCCAAGGTGATGAACGATTATGCGGTGACCCTGCTGGCAGCCAACCGATTTGATCAGGCTCTGGAAATTTACCAAAAAATACTCAAGACCGATTCCACCAACGTCAATGCCCTGTCAAACTTAGCCATGATATATGCCCGGGGGGGTAACAACCAGAAGGCGCTTTCCACATATTCCGAGATCATCTCCGTAGATCCGGAATTCAAAGACGCCTATTTCAACCGGGGTCTTTTGTATCTTACCAAAAGCCAGGAGAAATCCTCACAGGTAAAATACGACAAGGATGCCTGGGGGAAGAAACCGAAAGACAAGGCACTTTCGGCAGCATATCAAGCTTCGCTGGATGACTATAATCAAATCTTCGCCTCGGCGGAAAACGATTTCCGGAAAGCCATCCAGATCGATCCCAATGACCAGGATGCCTACTTCCATCTGGGTCTTTTGTTCTTGAGCCGGGCTCAGCTTTTGGAAACGGGAAAAGCCCAGGACAGTGATTATGCCCAGGCGGAGGATTTCTTCAAAAAGAGTCTGGAGTTTGATCCGCAAAATACGGATGCAATGAAATATCTGGGATTCACCCTGATGAGCGAGAGAAAATGGGAGGAGGCCAGCTCGCAGTTGGAGAAGCTGGTGGAGTTGAATTCAGCCGACCGGGAAGCCTGGGGATATCTGGCCATTGCCTATGCCCGGTTGGGCAAGAAAGCTCAGGCCGATGCAGCGTTCAAGAAATCGGGAAGGTAGTAGACCGCCAAAAACCGTCCGTTGTCCGCCGACCGTTGTCCATCGCAAAAGCAAATACGGAACCGAATGGTAGGGGTCGGATTTATCCGATCCTTGGATTTATATTAGTGTTAATAGGTGCGGTCTTCATTAAGATACATAATACACCCAAACAGGAAACCATCAAGACATAAAATCAAATCTCATTGATAGTGTAACTGTAAAGAACAAAAAAAGGCGGATGGAGAATATCCGCCTTTTTTATTTAAGGTTATATTGTCGGGTGATAACTAAATTTACATCTTTGCGACTTCCTGTTTAAGCCACTCGGTGGTCACGCTCTTGGGACGTTCGATGGAAAGACCCAAAGCCCGGTCCCAAATTAGCTGAGCTAACACACCCATGGCACGGGAGACGCCGAATAGAACGGTGTAAAAGTCATATTCGC
>JBDROD010000131.1:0-4022 GCA_043810415.1 Candidatus Zixiibacteriota bacterium
GATCATAATGGTTTCCTCTGGTGGTATTCAATATTGTTTTTTGCTTTATCGTGCTCGGCTAATGTCTTGGAGAAAACATGGGTGCCATCACCCCTGGATACGAAATATAGATAGTCCACATCAGCCGGATAGAGTGCCGCTACAATGGATGCCCTCCCGGGGTTGCAGATTGGTCCCGGCGGCAGCCCGGCATGCAGGTAAGTATTATAAGGGGTATCTCTTTCCAGATCTTCTAGCGTCAAGGATCTGTTTGTTTCAGGTAGTTCATAAGTTACGGTAGGGCAGGCCTGAAGTAACATCCCCCGTTTCAGGCGATTGTGGTAAACCGCCGAAATGATGGCTCTCTCTTTCTGTTCCTTGGCTTCGGCTTCGATCAAGGAAGCCAGCGTAATCACCTGGGGGAGGGAGAAATTTATCTCTTGGGCACGTTTAAGCAAGCTGTCATTGTACGTTTTTTGAAACTGATCCACCATTATCTGAACAACTTTCTGCGGTAATATGCCCCAGCTGAGCTTATACGTTTCCGGAAATAAATAACCTTCCAGATTCGGAGCCGACAGATTCAGACTCTGGATAATTCGGGAATTCTCCGTCGCCTTTACGAACTCGGCTGAATCCATCTGGATTTCCCGTTGGAGGATTCCCGCAATTTCTTTTACAGTAAACCCCTCCGGGATGGTTACGTCTTTCAATGTCACCTTTCCGTTGAATATTTCACCCAGAAGCGAATATAAGGTCATTCCCTTTTTGAAACTATATTTGCCGGCATGGATGTGTTTGTCCTTTTGCATGATTTTGCTTAAAAACAAAAATCCGGTACCATGTCTTATCAGATTCGCCTCCTTCAATCTCTCGACCACCTGGAGCATGCTGTCGCCCTCTTTTATGATGATTTCAACGGAATCCCCGGTTACGGGCCAGGAGATAGGAATTACCATCCATCGAAGAAAGACATAAAAGGAGATTAATATCAATATCGAGACAAAAACCAAAACGGGTTTTGCCTTGATTAAGCGGATAAGGTAGAAGAGCGCTCCCGAGACGACTAAAAGCAGCGAAGAAAGAAAGATCAAACCGGTGGAAACAATGAATAAAAGCCAGTCCCAAACGGTGATATGTTTCTGTTTTGATTTCATCCGTTCAAGTTTACGTGTTTTTTAGCTTAAGCTCTCCAGGTAATTTTGTAGGATCAGAGTAGCGGAGATTCTGTCCACCGTTTGCTTTTCTTTCTGCTTGGTTCCCATTTCCCTCATACAGCGCAGCGATTCCACCGAAGTCAATCTTTCATCCCAGCTGATTATTTCCACTTTTATTTTTTGAGCCAGCTTCCGGATGAATCTTTCCACCTCCCGGCCTTTGAAACCAATGCTTCCATCCATATTTTTGGGCATGCCGACCACTATTCTGCTTACTTGTTTATCTTCGATCAAACCTCTTATGAAAGAAAAAACGTCTTTCGTCATCTTAGTGTCGATGGTGGGAAGTCCCTGTGCGGTTATACCCAGAGGATCGGAAATAGCTATCCCGATTCGTCTTTCTCCCCAATCTATGGCCAGAATCCGGCTCATCTTATTTCTCCATTAAACGCAATGTCCGTCGTCTATTGTCCATCGACCGTTGCAGAACCTCAATTTGTCTTTCCACTTAAGTATGGCAGACCGCTATTCACTTCACGCGAGAAGCATCGCTTTTTTACCCCGGAATTCAACAATGTCCTGTGTAGAACAACATTACCATCTATAACTTTACTTTCTTTAATTTCTCCGCTGCCTCCTCCGGGGTAGTAGCGTTGATGTAAAGTCCGGTTCCCCATTCAAATCCGTCTATTCGGGTATACCGGGGCATGATCTCGATATGCCAATGATAGTCCTGATTTAAGGTTTTCCAGGATTCGCCTCTCCTTTTGGTGCGGTTAGGTCCGGTATGGAAAATGTAATTATATGGGGGATCGTTTAAATGGATTTTCAGCCGTAGCAGCACCTCTTTGAACAAAGCCGCCAGGTTCTCAAACTGGGCGTCGCTGGTGTTCTCGAAATCGACGGAGTGCTTCTTGGGCAGAATCCAGACTTCGTAGCTGAAACGGGAGGCAAAAGGTGCCATGGCCAGAAAGTCGTCATTGGAACAGATGACTCTCTTATCCACGGACGTCTCCTGCCGGATCATGTCACAATATACGCATCTTTCCTTGTAGGCGAAATATTCCTTAGCCCCGGACAATTCCTCCTTCACGTTCTTGGGGGTGACGGAAACGGCGAGGAGCTGCGAATGAGCGTGTTTTATGGGGGAGGATCCGGCCCTCTCCCCGTAATTTTTAAAGATGATGACCGACCTTAACCTTTGATCTTTTTTTAGATCGAAAATCCTTTCCCGGTAAGTCTGCATGACCTTTACGATTTGACCCGTCTCCAATTCAGCCAGATTGGCGATGTGCTTCGGTGTTTCTATGAATATCTCGTGCGCTCCCACCGCATTCATCAGATCGTACATTCGCTCCGCTCTCCGGTCCAGCTCCAGCTCCACCTTCAGAGCCGGCGAGATATTCGGGACGACCCTTACCTCCCAGCCGGGTTCATTCTTTTTTGATCCTTTGGCTCTGATAGCATAAATCTCCGGCGGAGTATACTTCTCGTTCCCCTCACAAAAAGGGCAGGTTCCACGGGAGAGCAGTTTTTCCATTTCAATCAGACTGGAGGAATGGTCGGCAATCAGATCCGGATTGATCACCCATCGGGCATTGACGGGATCTCTTCTTAAAGTGGGCATAATTTTACGTCCGGTTTACAGGTTCAAAGGTTAAAAATTCGAGAGCTTAAAAGAAAACTTCTCTCAGCCCGCCCTGACCTTTTTCTATTTTGACTTCGGGCATGGCTTTGATGTTGATACGGAAATAGTAACCCTTTCGATAACCCGAGACGATCCAGGTAAAGTGTCCCTCCCAACAATGCATGTCTCGATACAAATCGAAAGACTGTTCCGTGACCTTGTTCTCCGAGAAATCATAACGGTTGAGATAATTCAACAGCCATTTTTGAGTCAAGGGAAGACGCAGCGAGGTGCTCAGCCAATGGGTCTTGGATCCTCCCCGGCTCTGGCTGTACCGGTGAGTCAAGTCCAGGTTCCAGGATTGAGTGATCTTTTGTAATAAGCCTCCGGCTTCGGTTTGACTTTGAGTTGGGCTTTCACTTTCGTAATCCGATTCCGGTAACGACTGTCCCACCTTGGATTCCTCCCAACTTCCCCTGAAACCCACGTGTGTATCGAAACTGAAATAAAGCCAGCGGGGGGAAAAAACTTTCAGCTCGCCGGATTTATCATAAAAGTCGTGGGAGGTGGAGAAGGTGAAGTCCAAATTCTTGATGGCGTAAGTCCTCATGGAGGTAGAGAGATTGGAGAGTTTATGCTGTTTAGCCAAAAAATTGTATCCGGAGGAGAAATTCAAATTGAACAGGTCCACTTTTTTCTCGATCTCTTTTCCGTTCACCTCGGATCTGGTCTTGATCTGAATTAAGTGGTTCATGCCGAAACCCATGGATTTGCTCTTGGAGCCGGAGCCGCCGATTCCGGTATAGGCAAGATATTCCTTGTGCTGGTTAAATTCCGGCTGCCAGTTGAAACTCAAACTGGGGGTGATCACGTGCCTTATCCCGGTTAGCTTTCCGATTTTGGGATTGAACGTTCCGTACAGGACGGTATTGGCGGAGAGGCTGGTAGAATAAGTCCCCCGGCGGGCGGAGCCGTTTCCGGGGATGCCGAAGCTTTCGGAGAGGTTGGTCTGGTAAACGTAATACCAGGTCTCCTGGTAGCGGAATGCCGGATTCAATACCAGCCATCCGAAGAATTTTTGCGGAGCAGACAAGGAGACGAAATTGTCCGAGACGGTGAATTTCTTCCGGTTGAAATAGGCGCCTTTATCGATGCTGTAATTATAATTCTGCAAGTTTGAGGAGAAGGAATAATAAATCGAGTTATACCAGCGGCGTTCCACCGAACCGGTTTCACCTGATGTTGTCTTGGGGGAAATT
>JBDROD010000132.1:0-2675 GCA_043810415.1 Candidatus Zixiibacteriota bacterium
TGCATCGATTGCCTGGAGCGCAAAGCGCAGTTCTGACTACTTTCGGTACTTTACCTGTTCAGCCTATATTTAAGCAAATATGAATGCTTTCATCAGATTTTAAATTTGACAAAACGCAGTCAATTAGCTTTATTATCCTAAGGATACGGTTATTATTGCACGAAAAAAGGAGACCAAATGGCAACACCCAAGATTTCGCAAAGAGCAAAGGATATGCCTCCATCACCCATAAGGAAATTAGTCCCCTTAGCTGATGCGGCGAAGAAAAAAGGAATAAAGATCTTTCATTTGAATATCGGGCAGCCGGATATTCCTACACCCCGGGAGTTCATGGATGCGGTCCGGAATTACGACGAGGAGGTTTTGGCTTACGGTAATTCCAAAGGATTGCAAAAATTCCTCTCCGGTTTGGTTCAGTATTATAAAAGAAGAAACATCCTGGTGGAGGAAAAAGACATTCAGGTGACCACCGGCGGCAGCGAAGCCATCATCTTTGCCATGATCTGCGTGGCGGGGGTGGGGGACGAGATAATAATATTCGAGCCGTTCTATACCAACTACAACAGCTTCGCCAAGATGGCGGACATTAAACTGATCCCCCTAACCCTGCAAGCGGAAAACGGATTTCACCTTCCCTCCCAAGAGAAGATAGTGGAGAAGATCACCCCCAAAACCCGGGCCATCTCCATCTGCTCTCCCAACAATCCCTCGGGAACGGTCTACACCCATCAGGAGATGGAGATGATCGCCCAAATATGCCGGGAGCACGATCTTTTTGTCTTATCCGACGAAGTATATCGCGAATTCATCTACGAGGGAAAGCATACCAGCATCATGCATATCGACGGAATCCAGGATCGGGCCATACTTTTAGACTCCATCTCCAAAAGATACAGCGCCTGCGGAGCCAGGATCGGATGTTTGGTATCCAGGAACGAAGAGGTGATAACTGCAGCTTTGAAACTGGGTCAATCCCGGTTGTGTTCACCCACCATCGAGCAGATCGGGGCAACTGCTGCTCTGGTGATACAAGACGAATATTTTGAAAAAATGGCTTTGGAATATAAAAGACGAAGGGATACCGTCTATGACGAGCTGATGAAGATCCCGGGTGTGGTATGCCTGAAGCCGAGCGGCGCTTTCTACATCATGGCCAAGCTTCCGGTAAAAGACATAGAGGATTTCGCCCGCTGGATGCTGACCGATTTCAATTTGGGCGGTGAGACCACCATGATCGCCCCGGGACCCGGATTTTATGCCACCCCGGGCAAAGGCCATAACGAAGCCCGCATCGCCTATGTGCTCAACGTGGACGATCTGAAAAAAGCTATGAAGGTTTTGGCAAAGGGAATAGAGACCTATAACAAGAAATAGCCGGAAAATCCGATCGAGAGCTCCCTATAGAGGGAAACGAAAAGCAGAGAAGACAAAGGAGCAGAATTAAAAATTTAAAAAGTAAAAGGCAAAACAACAGAGCAAAATTCTAATTAAATCTATTAGCAGATAATTTTTAATTTTAAATTGCAATTTTTAATTTTTCTCTTTGAATTTTGCACTTCTTTTCACCTGCCCCTGCTCCTTTCCTGTATGCAGTAAGTCTGTATAAACGATGAACAGAGAATATTACGTTGGTGTCGATCTGGGGGGGACCAATATCAAATTTGGCATTGTCTCCGGCAAAGGGACGATTCTCCATAAGGGGATGCTGCCTGTACAATCTCACCTGGGGCGCGAAGCCATTTTGAATAACATAAACCAGGCTGTCTTTCAATCCCTAAATTTTGCAGAAAGGAAAAAGATCAAAATCAGTGGCATAGGGGTTGGCTCGCCGGGGACGGTAAACTTGGTAACGGGTAAAATCGAGGGTTCCTGTCCCAATCTTCCCCAGATGGTGAATGTGGGTTTGAAGAAATGGCTATCCCGATATTTCAAATTTCCCATTCATGCTGACAACGATGCTAACGTCATGGCGTTAGCTGAACATAAATTCGGCGCAGCTAAGGGTTATCACCATGCACTCTGTTTGACCCTCGGAACCGGTATCGGTGGCGGTATCATCTTGGACGGTGAATTGTTCCACGGGTCGAGTTATGCCGGAGCCGAATTCGGGCACATGACCATCTGCTATAACGGTAGAAAATGCCACTGTGGTGGCATCGGCTGTCTGGAAATGTATGCCTCCGCACCAGCCATGGTAAAAGAGACAAAAAAGCTTCTTCACATAAACAAGAAATCAATTATTCATCGTTTGGTTACAAGCGATTTGGATAGGCTTACCCCCAAGATCATCTTTGAGGCGGAAAGAAAGGGGGACGCTTTAGCTACGTCAGTTATTAACCAAACCTGCATCTACCTGGGGGCAGGTATTGCCAGTGCGGTGAATCTGATAAATCCGCAGGTGGTGGTGATCGGTGGTGGGGTATCAGAGGGGGGTAATAACTTTATCAAAAGAATTGAAAAACAAGTAAAGAAAAGAGCTTTCCCCTCCGCCACAAAAAATCTCAAGGTAGTAAAAGCTCAATTGGGCAATGATGCCGGCTTCATAGGCGCAGCGATGCTGTGTTTGTCATAATTCGTAGCGGTTCGATTTATCGAACCCGGCGTTAATGATAGATACAATCTGGTCAACGGATTAAACGAATGGCAGAGGTATGAAGCTTCCCCCACGCGTAGTC
>JBDROD010000133.1:0-7875 GCA_043810415.1 Candidatus Zixiibacteriota bacterium
GTTCAAATATTTTCTCTTGATGCATCCCGCCTTTGACGGGACGCACATCCATACGGATCGAAGATGCATACGCATTCACGAAGCATCTTCAGAGAACGAGACTTCTTACATCAATAATCCTCCATCTACCTGAATCACCTGGCCGGTGATGTAACCGGCTTGATCCGAGACCAAAAACGCCACTAAATTAGCCACCTCCTCCGGCGTTCCCGCTCTTTTCAGCGGAATCAGGCTGAGGAAACCCTCCTTCGCTGCTGAAGGGAGATTTTCGGTCATGGCCGTTTCAATATAGCCGGGAGCTACTGCATTCACCGTGATTCCCCGACCGGCCAGTTCTTTGGCTGCGGATTTGGTTAGCCCGATCAATCCCGCCTTGGATGCGGCATAGCTTGCCTGTCCCACATTCCCCATCAGCCCGATGACCGATGAGATATTGACTACCCTTCCGTATCTTTGTTTCATCATCAGCTGTGCTACTCTTTTGGTCAGATTAAATGCCCCCTTCAAATTGACCTTCATCACCTGATCCCAATCCTCCTCCGGAATCCGCACCAAGAGCGCATCTTTGCTGATACCCGCATTGTTGACCAGAATGTCGATATTAGGAAAATTCTCCAAAACCTTTTTGGTCAACCCCTCCACCTGATAAGAATCCGATACGTCCACATGAAAAGCTATCGCCTTTGTTCCTTTGTTCTGAATTTCTAATGCTGTTTCTTGAGCCAAGGTGAAATTCAAATCGGCGATGACCACATTCGCTTTATCCTGAGCCAATCTCAGCGCAATAGCCCTACCGATTCCCTGCGCGGCTCCGGTTATCAATGCTACTTTGCCATCCAATCCCATTTTCTCTCTCTGGGTACACTTTAAAATTCAACCAAAGCATTTAAATAGCTTTGGTTGCGATCATTTCCGTAAATTTATCTATATCGGCGAATTTGTCTATTCCGAAACCCCGGACGTCTTTGAATGATCTTTTCAGAAGCCCCTGCAGTACCTTTCCCGGCCCTATTTCAACAAAACTCCTGACCCCCTCCTGGTACATCCTTTCCGTGGATTGATGCCATAAAACCGGCATGGTTATTTGATCTGTCAGAAGCTTTTTGATCTGAGACGGATCAGAAACCGGCTCGGCGTTCACATTTGCCACCACCGGGACAGAGGGTCTCTTGACCTCTATTCCTTCGATTACGCTTTTGAATTTCTCCTGTGCCGGACGCATCAGCTCGGAGTGATAGGCTCCCGCCACTTCCAAAGGGATGGCCCTTTTCGCCCCCATCTCCTGAGCCAGCTCTATTCCCCTCTCCACCGCTTTGACCTCCCCGGAGATGGCGATTTGATCCGAACCGTTGAAATTAGCCGGCTGGATGATGCCGTAATTCGAAGCTTCCTGACATATTGACCATACCTGTTCTTTCGATAGCCCGATAATGGCAGCCATTGTTCCCCGGTTCTGGTCGCAGGTCTCCTGCATCAGCTGGCTGCGGTTCTTTACCGCCCAAAGTCCGTCCCCAAAAGATAGAGCGCCGGCTGCTACCAAGGCGGAATACTCTCCCAGGCTGTGACCAGCGGTGTATGCCGGCATGACGTCACGATCTTTTACCAGCATCCACAAAGCTACGCTATGAGTGAAGATAGCAGGCTGAGTATACCGGGTCTGGACCAAAACTTCAGCCGGTCCCTCAAAACAGATCTTGGCCAAATCAAAACCCAGGACCTTCTCGGCGGAAGAATAGAGCTCTTTAACCACCGAACTGGCATCATAAAGATCCTTCGCCATCCCCACATACTGCGCACCCTGCCCGGGGAATAAATATGCAATTTTCTCCATATATTACACCGTCAATTTTTTTTACCAGTTAAAGAAACGTGGAGCGGAGCTCTCCTCGCTCAACATTGAAGAGTAAATAGCATGGCTCACTCCAAAAACATAAAATCTCCGCAACACGCCTTGAAATATTTGATTGAATTTGGTTAAAGATCCAATAGTTCTCGTTTTACCACCTTATCACCGCTGAACCCCAGGTAAAACCTCCACCAAAGGCGACTAAGACGGTGTTTGATCCCTCCTTGATCAATCCTTTCTTCCTGGCTTCGTCCAAAGCGATCGGAACCGAGGCGGCAGAGGTATTTCCATAGCGGTCGATGTTGACGTAAACTTTCTCCATGGGCAGCTTCAGTCTTTTTGCCAAAGCCTCTATGATCCTGATGTTGGCTTGGTGCGGTATCACCAAGTCTATTTCCTCCGGGGAAAGACTTACCTTTTGAATGATATGTACTGCCGCATCTTCCATTGCCCTGACTGCCGATTTGAATACCTCACTCCCCTCCATCTGTATGAAATGTTGCTTGAGATCTATATTCTCCTTGGTAAGAGGAACTTTGGTTCCCCCGACCGGTATATGGAGAAGATTCGCCAAAGATCCATCCCCGGATAGAAAGGTGCCTAAAATCCCCTTCTCTTCAGTGGTGGCTGAAACCACTGCAGCTCCGGCTCCATCCCCGAAAAGAACGCACGTGTTTCTATCGCTCCAATTGGTAATTTTCGATAGGGTCTCCACCCCGATCACCAGCACATTCTTGTACTGACCGTTAGTGATAAAGGCGGAGGCGATGGAAAGACCATAGATGAATCCGGAGCAGGCCGCTACGATATCCATGACCGCTGCGTTCTTAATCTTCAGCTTATCCTGGAGTATGCAGGCGGTGGATGGTAAAAGGTAATCCGGAGTTACCGTCCCCACCAGGATTAAATCGATTTGATCCGGCTCTAGTCCGGCTTCATTCAAAGCGATCTTGGAAGCTTCAAAGGCTAAATCGGAGGAAACCATGCCATCTTCCACTATCCTTCTTTCTTTTATTCCTGAACGGGCAATGATCCAATCGTTCGAGGTTTCCACCATTTTTTCCAAATCGAAGTTGGTGAGAATCCTGGATGGAGTAAACGAACCCGTACCGACGATCTTTGGATATATCTTCTTGTTCATGTTAGCCTTATAAATGCAAGCGGGTAATATCTTCTGGATAAAACCAGACCGGCTGCATCCGAAATTAGTTGGTCGATTGAACGATTTTTCTCTCTCTCAATGCTTGGATGATATGTTGATTGACATTTTCCCTGATCATCTCGGCGGAGAGCTTCAATGCGTTTTTGATGGCTTTGGGGGGAGATTGTCCGTGACAGATGATGCATACCCCGTTCACCCCCAATAAAGGCGCACCCCCGTACTCGGTGTAATCCAACACCTTTCTTAAATCTCTGATGGAAACCTTTACCAGGAAAGCTCCCAGGCGGAAGAGAATGCTCTCCTTTACCCTTTTCTTCACCAGCCAGGTTAAAAATCCGTCGATGCTCTCGGCAAACTTCAAGACGATATTCCCCACGAACCCGTCACATACCACCACGTCACAGGTCCCGTTGAGCACGTCCCGGCCCTCCACGTTTCCGATGAAATTCAGGGAATGGTCCTCGCTTAACAGTCGGTGTGCCAGCAAGGTCACCTCGTTCCCCTTGGTGCTCTCCTCTCCGATAGAGAGAAGTCCGATGCGGGGATGGGGCTTTTTGAAAATGTAATTGGTATAGACCGATCCCATCACTCCAAACTGGTAGAGGTTGGAAGCCTTACATTCCGCATTGGCTCCCACGTCCAGGATCACCACTATCCCTTTCTCCGTAGGGAGAAAGGAAGCAATGGCCGGACGTTGTATCCCCTCCAGCCTCCCCAGGGTCATCAGGGCATGGGTCATCACCGCCCCGGTGTTTCCGCTGGAGATGAAGCCGTCCACCCGTTTCTCCTTGAGCAGATTCATCCCCACCGCTATGGAGGAATCCTTCTTCTTCAAGCTCACCACGGCTTCGTCCTCCATGGTGATCCTTTCCGAGGCGTGCTGAATGATCAAAGGCAGATTCGTAACTTTCAGGCGATTAAGTTCCTCCCGTATCTTTTCCTTCTCTCCCACCAGGACCATCTCCAGATTGGCGTGATTCTCCCGGTGTGCCCAGATCGAACCTTCCACTTCCGAAGCGGGTGCAAAATCTCCCCCCATAGCATCCACCGCTATTCTCACCTTTTCATTATGCCGGCTTATAGATTTTTCGAACATATCAAACCCTTTAACGCATCCAAAAATTCGTTAGGAGCAGTTTCCAGAATGATTTTAAGTCTCTTTCGGAGTGATAACCTGTCTACCTTTGTAGTATCCGCAATTGGTGCATATGCGATGCGGCAGCTTGGGTTGATGGCAATGAGAGCATTCCACTAAATTAGGGGTATCCAGTTTCCAGTGGGTGCGTCTTTTGGCTCCCCGGGTTTTGGAATGTCTTCTTTTGGGCAGTGGCATATATTTTCCCTTTCAATAATATTTTATCCTTGTATGGTTCTCCTTACACTTACCTTGTATGGTTCTCCTTACACTTACCTTAATTAATAGGATTCGAGGGTTCAAGTGTCTTTTAGTTTCTCCTTTAATAAATACTTCAAACTTTCTTCTATCTATATTTTTATTTGATTTGAGTCGACAGATCATACTTAATTAGGGTTTCAGGATTCAAGGATTCAAGGGTTCAAGTGTTTTTATCTCTATATATAATGAACGATTCAAGCGTTTCCCCGTGGAAAGGGATCTTATAGGTGATGCTGCTACCTTTTGCTTCTTTTCGCTGCTGCCTCTTTCTTCAACAATCCCTTCAGCCTATCCCACCGCGGATCGGTTTTCACTATTACGCAGTGACAGTGGGATCTATTTAGATCGGTTCCGCAGACCGGACATAATCCCTTGCACTCCTCGGAACAGAGAGGTTTAAGTGGTAAAGAGATGATAATCGCCTCCCTCACCAGATCATCCAAGACAAAATAAGAGGAGGAGGGATCAGCCACGAAAAAGCTGTCTTCCTCCGAATTCGTTCTCTCCAAGGTTCCGGAGAGGTCGATGACAAAGTCCAGATCCGTAGATTGCTCTTCCTCGAATTTCAAAAGACAACGGGAACATTCCAGCTTCACCGGAGTGGTGATCTTACCCCGGCAGATCAACTGATCCTTGCTTTTGGAGACGGTTAGCTCGACATTGACCGGCTGATCAAACTCAACTCCCTCTGCTTGAAGCTTTAAATTTTCGGGAGCCTCCTCCAGTTGAATCTTTTGACTAAAATCCTCCGACGTCCTTTTCAGCTCTATCTTCATGGCGTTCAATATTAAACAAACTATCAAAAATTGTCAAGACAAAAATTACTCAAGCCTATCCACAGGATAAGCTTGAATACCATACACGTACGAGTAAAAGACGCAATAGTTGGAATTATCACTAATAACCGGGCAAGAGAAATCTTCTCCCCGCAGTGTGGAATTCATTTTCCGAAAATTGCGGTAAGGGCTTCAGACCTGCTGTTTGAACAGAATCAAGTGATAGAATTAATCATCACAGGTTATTTTTTGATAAACAGATTTTCATCCACAGGGACGTTGATACTAAACTCCGAAATTTTTGTTTCAGCGTATTTTTTCCCGTCCGCATGGGTAATTTTATGAAAAGGCAGTTTTACCCCCGAGACCTCCTGGAAGTCAGAAAAAACCTCCTCGAAGCTGGCAGGTCCCATCATCCCTCTTCCCCGGTATGACTCTTTTACCGGAAGATGAGTGGCTTGATCCGCAAATATCTTCATCTCGTTTCCGGACGGATCGGAGACCAACAGGATATCCAGCTTTTTATCCTCGAAATCCTCCACTCCCAGATACTGAACCTGTAAGTTGTCTGCCTGAAACAAATTGACGAACGCGCGGAAACGATCCGCTTTCAAATCATTCAGCTGGGACTCCGGTAAATCCTGGGTGCCCTGGGCCGAAACCACCCAGCCCTTTTCCCCGTCGTAAACCTGGGTAAAGCCACCGAAGGGGGTGGTCATCTCCTGGTTGAATTTATAAGGGAACACCACCGTGGAGTTGACCGACATCTGAAACTCACCCTGGGGTGAGGAAGCGGAGATCTCTGCCTTGGTCACCGTGTTTTTGATGTTGGCAAAAGCCTGCTTCCCTCCGCAAGCGGTAACCATCTGATCGAAAATCTCCGTGCCTTTAGCTAAAGATGCCGCCGAGACTTGGGGTACTTCTTTTTGGGCTAAGGGTGAAACTTCCGGTATGGTGATGTCCAAGGTATCCACCGGACCCAGGACCGAAAGAGATTGATCGAAATCCTCAGGTCTCCCCACCGCCAAAATCACCAGATCGTCCGGATGAAGGTGGGATTGGGCTGCTTTCAAGATGTCGACCTGGGTAACCTTCTCGATCTGTGTTTTGGTTTTCTGCAAAAAATCCAGCGGTAATCCATAATACTCATAGAACATCAAACGCTCCACTATCTTCTGTTTGATGTCGAACTTGAAAGCAAAAGAATTCAAGTATCCCTCCTTTGCCCGGTTCAGCTCCTCATCTGTAACCTCCTCGGTGGTGAGCTTCTT
This sequence comes from Candidatus Zixiibacteriota bacterium, assembly GCA_043810415.1. Classification (GTDB taxonomy): domain Bacteria; phylum Zixibacteria; class MSB-5A5; order MSB-5A5; family SM1-73; genus CAIVRH01. The sequence continues at coordinate 6,452 of JBDROD010000133.1, forward strand.
TATCTCCTCCTGCATGTAACGGATGGCTTCCACCGTGGATTGGGATTTGGTCTGGCACAAGACATAGAAGGTGCCGGGATATCCGGAATTGCAGTTATAGGCGCCGGAGACATGATAAGCCAAACCTTCCTCCGAGCGCACCTTTTTGAAAAGACGGGAGGAAAAACTGCGACCGAAGATGCTGTTCATCACCGTCAAGGCAAAATAATCCGGGTCATCGATGGTGCTACCGATGTGTCCCAGATAGATATTGCTCTGGTTCACATCCGCTTTATTCACCAGGTTGACCGAAGAACGGTATTTATAATCCACCCGGGGAAGCTCCAAGCCTTCTGTTTTTGCGGATCGCCATTTGGCGAAGACCTTCTTTATCCGGGAAAGCATCTCGGAGGTTTTGAAATCCCCCCACACGCCCAAAATCACCGAGCTGGGGTGAAAGTATCTCTTATGAAATTCAATCAGATCTTCACGATCGATATTGTCGATGGTATAGTATTCGGTAATCCGGGCATACGGACTTTGGGTACCGTAGATCAACCGGTTGAATTCCCGGTTGGCAATCTGTCCTACGAAGTCATTCCTTCGGGAGATGCCACTTTTCTGTTCCACCTTAGCTAAATCGATTTTATCCTGCTCGAACCGGGGATCCATAAGAACGTCAGCCAAGATGGCCAGCCCTTTGTCTATATCCTCTTTGAGGACCGACAGATTGGCTCCTCCCTCGGTTGATCCGATCCAGGTCTCGACGGATGCTCCCATTCTCTCCAGCTCATCGTCAATCTGATCTCCGCTTCTTTTTCCGGCACCACCGGTCCGCATCACCGATCCGGTTATCTGGGACAATCCCACCTTATCCCCCGGCTCATATACCGAACCGGTTTTTATCTTGGCCGATAACTCGATCAAAGGCAGGGTATGATCCTCCGCTAAAAAGATTATCATTCCATTGGGCAGGACTTCCCTTTTCACCTGCGGAATCTTTAACTCACCCAGGGGAGGATATTTCAGATCCTGGTAACCGGTCTGTGACCATACCGTCGGGATTATGAATAAAATCAAAAATACCACCAGAAAAATGAGTTCGAATCTCCTTGTGGTTCTAAGCATGATCTTTCTCCTTCCATATCGATTTTCGCTGTGATATTGTAAATCTGTCACTCTTTTTTATAGTCATTGATTGATTTTGTTCTCTTTTGCTTGATTATAATCCGTAATTCTTTTTCCTTAAGCTTTCTTTATTTTAGAGTCACCAGTTCTGCTACCGTTCGGTTTGATTTTTTCAGATACTGGTTTGCCACCCGCTCAATGTCGGAAGCGGTAACCTGGTTAATCCGGTCGAGCTGATCAAATAGATTTCTCCAATCTCCCGAGACGGCTTGATAACTGGTTAGCTGAATCGCCATTCCCAGGTTTGATTTCAACTG